>CAYXHK010000301.1:0-2468 GCA_964464665.1 uncultured Syntrophomonadaceae bacterium | reverse complement strand
CCCGACTCCACGATGGTCGTACTTACTAAAAGATCGTACTTGCCTTCAATGAAGTCGTACATCACTCTTTCCAGGTGCAGTTCTTTCATCTGTCCGTGGGCAATCCCGATTTTGGCCTCCGGCACCAGATCCTGAAGCTGTCTCGCCACGGAACGCAAATCGTAAACCCGGTTGTGCACGTAGTAAACCTGTCCGCCCCGGCGCAGTTCCCGGCGGATAGCCTCCCGGACCAGTTCCGGACTATATTCAACTACGTAGGTTTGTACGGGAAACCGGTCTTCCGGGGGAGTCTCGATCACACTCATATCTTTAACCTTAGCCATAGCCATATGTAAAGTGCGCGGGATCGGGGTAGCGGTTAAGGTCAGCACATCGACATTTTGCCGCATTTGCTTTAGCCGTTCTTTATGGGCCACCCCAAAACGCTGCTCCTCGTCAATGACTAAAAGGCCGAGATCCCGAAAAGTAATATCGTTTGACAGCAGCCGGTGCGTTCCAATCAAGATATCCACTTGCCCCAGCGCGGTTTTCGCCAAAATTTCTTTCTGCTCTTTGGCGGTTTTAAACCGGCTTAACACCTCAACCGTCACCGGGTACCCGCTCAGCCGTTCTTTAAAGGTCTGGTAGTGCTGCTGCGCTAAAACCGTGGTTGGAACGAGCACCGCTACTTGTTTGCTGTCCATTACCGCCTTAAAAGCGGCCCGCAGCGCCACCTCCGTTTTTCCGTAACCTACATCCCCGCAAAGCAGCCGATCCATGGGCCTTGGCGTCAGCATATCCTGTTTGATCTCCGCAATTGACTGGATTTGGTCCGCAGTCTCCACATAGGGGAAAGCCGCTTCAAATTCCTGCTGCCACACGTTATCCGGGGAAAAAGCAAATCCGGGCAGGGTCTCCCGGGCCGCATACAGCTTGATTAATTCATCAGCAATATCCTTTACCGACTGCTTGACCCGCGCTTTGGTGCGAACCCACTCGGACCCGCCCAGCTTATTGACCCGGGGGGCATGACCTTCAGCCCCAATATATTTTTGTAATAACTGCACCTGGTCGGTCGGCACGTAAAGCCGATCCTCGCCAGCATATTGGACTAACAAGTAATCCTTTTGCACCCCGGCCACCGTCAGCTTCTCCACGCCTTTATAGCGGCCGATCCCGTGACTGGCATGGACTACGTAATCCCCGGCCTTAAGATCAGCAAACAGCTCCAGATTGGCTCCGGCGGTGGCTTTACGGCGCGACAGCGGGGCCGGTCGCCGGCCTGGGCCTAAAAGATCCGTTTCGGTGATTAAAACTAACTTGGCCTGGTTTAATTGAAACCCATTAGACCATTTCCCTTCCAGGATAGCCACGGTGCCGGGGGTCAAAGCCTCCTTGGGGTTGCTGGTAGAAAGCACCCCAAAGTCCAAAAAAATTTGACGCAGCCGTTCCCGCGCCTCTTTATCGGGCGTCAGCACCACAATGGCATAAAGCTCTTTCTGCCATTGTCTGACTTCGTCAATGAATGATTCCAGCTGTCCCATCACCCGCGGCAGGTTGCGCCCAGTTACGTTGACCTGATTGTTCAGCCGCCAAGGCAGCGGACCGAAGCTGGGTAGCTGCGCGGTCACCACGCTTTGGCGGGAAGCGAGCTGACTGCTCAGATGCGCCCAGGGGACCAGGTTGCCTTCCTGCCCGGGTAAAGCTAAGCCTTCTTCCAGCAGTTCTGCCCACAGCTCAGTAAATTCCTGCTGCCCCGCCTTTACTTCCTGCTCTATCCGCTGCGGTTCATCCAAAATGACCATGGCGTTTTCCGCTAAGTAGTCGAGCAAGGTAACGGTCTGCTCGTATAAGTAACAAAGTACCGGCTCCAGCCCGTGCCCTACGCGCCGAAACTCCATCCGCTCTTGCCAGACCTCCCGTCTGGCCCGGAGTTTTTCCGCCAGCTTTTCCTGACCCGCCTCCAGCATCCGCTGGATTACTGGCTCCACGGCCTGATTCAGTCGGTTTATCCCCTGTTTCCAGCTCTGGGGGCTGCCCACAACCTCCCGAACCGGACCAATGACTATTTTAGGAAGTTCCGCTAAGGAACGCTGAGAAACCGCATCGAACTGCCGAATCGACTCAATTTCATTATCAAAAAGCTCCAGCCTGACCGGCTGCGGCTCTGTCAACGGATAACAATCAATAATTCCGCCGCGGCTACTGAATTGCCCAGGGGCTTCGACCAGGTCGGTCCGTTCGTAACCCGCCTCCACCATGAACTCCAGAAACTCTCTTAAGTTAAGGGTATCCCCGACCGCCAATATACGCTGCCATTCCCGCCAGGTTGACCGGGGAATGATTCGGCGCAGCAAGGCTCGAACTGGCACGACGATTACGACCATGTCGTTTTGGGTCAACCTTTGCAGCGCCACCAGCCGCTCTGCAGCCAGCTCCGGACTCCGCGCCGCTACTTCAAAAGAAACCAGATCTTCATCCGGGTAATA
>CAYXHK010000300.1:0-2478 GCA_964464665.1 uncultured Syntrophomonadaceae bacterium | reverse complement strand
CACTCCGTTCTTTAATGGATACCGTCCGCAGTTTTACTTTAGGACCACTGACGTTACTGGCGTCGCCACCCTGCCGGAAGGGGTAGAAATGGTAATGCCGGGCGACAACATCCGGATGACGATTGAACTAATCACTCCGATCGCGATTGAGGAAGGTCTGCGCTTTGCGATTAGAGAAGGCGGCCGGACCGTTGGAGCGGGAGTAGTTACCGGGATCATTGAGGACTAGGATTGGATTCTTGCCTCCCGCCTATTGGCGAATGTGGCAATAAGGAGGGAACTATTTGATGGCGAAGCAAAAAATTCGCATCCGTCTTAAGGCATTTGACCACCAACTGCTTGACCAATCGGCCAGCAAGATCGTGGATACGGCCAAGCGAACCGGGGCGGCGGTGTCAGGCCCAATCCCTTTGCCAACTGAGAAAAACATCTACACTATTTTGCGTTCTCCCCATGTAAATAAGGATTCGCGAGAACAGTTTGAGATGCGTACTCATAAAAGGCTGATTGATATAGTGGAGCCCACACCGAAAACGGTAGATGCCTTGATGCGTTTGGATTTGCCGGCCGGGGTGGACATTGAGATCAAACTGTAGCCAAAGCTGCTAAGTCGAGTCTCCAAGGAAACAGGAGGTGCAGGTCGTGTCCAAAGGAATTTTGGGCAAAAAGCTAGGGATGACGCAGATATTTAGTGCAACAGGCCAAGCGATACCGGTTACGGTAATCGAAGCTGGTCCTTGTGTGGTACTGCAGAAGAAAAACCCGCAGCGGGATGGTTATACCGCTATTCAAGTAGGGTTTGGAGATATTCGTGAATCCTTGGTTAATAAGCCGTTAACAGGTCATTTTCAAAAGAATCACCTGAAACCCCTTCGTTATATTCGAGAACTAAGACTGGACGAAGTGGATAGTTATCAGGTAGGTCAGGCCATAAAAGCTGACGTTTTTACTCCCGGTGAACTCGTAGATGTTGTCGGGACTTCCAAAGGAAAAGGTTTTGCGGGTGGTATTAAACGACATGGTTTCCATCGCGGGCCCATGGCTCACGGATCGAAATACCATCGTCGTCCGGGTACGTTAGGTGCCAAAGGTCCGGCCCGGGTCTTTAAAGGAAGAAAGCTGCCGGGACACTTAGGGGCAACGCGGGTTACCGTGCAGAACCTTGAAGTGGTAAGAGTAGATGCTGATCGTAACCTCCTTCTACTCAAGGGAGCGGTTCCAGGTCCCAGACGGGGATTACTGGTGGTCAAAAGCGCTGTAAAAGCTAAATAATACCGCCCGGTGAGGAAGGAGGAGTGAGGTATCGTGCCAAAGGTGGCCTTAATGAATATCAAGGGTGAAACCATCGGTGAAATAGAATTAAAGGATACGGTTTTTGGGATTGAACCCAATGAATCGGTACTCCACGATATGGTAGTCTGTCAAATGGCTGCTTGGCGTCGGGGCACGGCGGATACCAAGCGCAAAGGTGAAGTTGCGGGAAGCAACAAGAAACCATGGCGGCAAAAAGGTACTGGCCGGGCCAGAGTGGGCAGCCGTAGATCCCCTTTATGGCGTAAGGGTGGAATCGTGTTTGGCCCTCATCCCCGCAGTTACGCTTACAGTTTGCCGAAAAAAGTCCGTCGCTTGGCTTTGAAGTCAGCTTTGTCATCTAAATTAATCAGCGGAGATCTCATCGTTTTGGATGAATTGAATTTTGCCCAACCAAAAACAAAAGATATGCTTGGGGTTTTAGATAATTTAAAGGTCGATCGCAAAGCCTTGATTGTCACAGCTGACGACAACGAAAACGTAAATAAATCAGCCCGAAATATCCCGGGGATTAAGCCTATGATCTCCGCCGGTTTAAACGTATACGATATACTTAACTGCGATAAACTGGTGATGACCAAGGATGCAGTGCTCCGGGTTGAGGAGGTGCTGGCCTGATGCGTGATGCACGGGAAGTGCTCATAAAACCTGTCGTAACTGAGAAAAGCACAAATTTGCTTTCGGAAAACAAGTATACCTTTATCGTAAATCCGGAAGCGAATAAGATTGAGATCAAACACGCAATAGAGAAGATGTTCAAGGTGCATGTTGCGGAAGTTCGAACCATGGCGGTTAAGGGGAAAGTTAAACGAAGGGGTCGGCATATCGGTCGGACTTCGGACCGCAAAAAAGCGATAGTAACCTTACGCCCAGGGGATCGAATCGCCATCTTCGAAGGAATGTAGCGTTGCTAACAAAGGAGGGGGATTTCCTTGGGTGTAAAGCAATTTAAGCCGACGTCGCCTGGTCGACGTCAGATGACGGTTTTAACCTTTGATGAAATTACCACTGACAAACCGGAAAAATCCCTGCTCGAACCTTTAAATAGATCGGGTGGCAGAAATGCACAGGGTCGAATAACGGTAAGGCATAGGGGACAAGGGCATAAACGGAATTATCGCAAGATTGATTTTAAACGGAACAAGGATGGGGTTCCCGCAAAGGTTG
>CAYXHK010000299.1:0-2478 GCA_964464665.1 uncultured Syntrophomonadaceae bacterium | reverse complement strand
ATGAGAAACAGTTCTTTAAGGATAAGAAAAAGAATAAAAAGGATTTACTATCTAAAGATGAAGCAATCCTGTCCTCTGATAAATCCATAGAGATGTAGGGGCCTTCCTAGTTGATAAGTAATTCAATAATAAAATGATCAATTAATCTATGGGTAAACAGTAAAAAGCAGTGCAGTGGAGTGCTATGAAAAAAACAATAAAGCTCATTTTAACTGCGTTTATTCTATTACTGGTGTTTTGTAGCCTCATGGCGCTTAGCCTCATAAGTGCCGTGGATTATGAGGCAAGTTTGACGCTGCCTCCGGGAAAACCGTCTGCCCCTACTGCAGATGAAGCAGAGGATAATAATGGATATGATTTTAAAGCGGATATTTATAAGGGCAGTAAGGTTGTCTACATTCTCTTCCTCGGTATAGACCGAACCGAGGAACGGGACGAAACTTTAGGGATATACAGAACCGATTCAATCACTTTGGCCCGGATCAATCTCGGGACCAAGAAGATTAAGGTTTTAAATATCCCCCGGGATACTTATACCTTTGTTCCTATAGAGAACAAAAAAGATAAGATAAATCATGCCTATACTTTTGGCAGCTTACAGGGAAAAGGGATAAAAGCAACGATTGATGCCGTTAATGCTTTTATAGGCCGGGAAACGGTTGATTATTATTTTGCCATAGATATGGAGCCGGTTCCCCAAATTGTCGATGCCATCGGGGGCGTAAAAATTGATGTAGAAATTGAAATGGAGGGGTATGGGGTAACTTTGCACAAAGGGTTGCAAGTATTGGACGGAGCCCAGTCCCTTGGCTATATACGCTGGCGCTATGCGCCGGGAGGAGATATTGCGCGGATTAAAAGGCAGCAAAAGTTTATGGGCGTGATGTTGAAGCAGCAGCGGGATGCCGGCAAGCTAATGGAATCATCGCTGATTGCCATAAAATATTGGGATCATGTCCAAACTAATTTCAGTATCAAACAGTTTATTGGATTTGGTTCATTTCTGAATGAAATGCCCGACGACAGCGTTTCGTATTATACTTTTACGGGATACAACAAGCGGCTGAATGGTATCAGCTATTATTTCCCAGAGGGTAAAGAAGACGTGATAAATGAGTTTTATTATGAGGAACCGAGCGGGACGTAAAACATTAAACAGTCTAAGTGTCACTAAAATTAATTCCCGCTATCCACTGAGTGGACAGCGGGAATTAATTTTACCACTAAAGTAACCGGTAAAACGCATTTTTCAGCGGGATTTCCGTAAGGCATACAGTATTCCGTCGCCAAATCTATAGTCATATTTGGGGAAATGCATTAAGATAGTTAGGTGAACCAAAGTGGACTAAAGCTGTTTTAATCATCTATCGCCGGGAACAGGAGGAAACTTACCATGGGAATAGCCAAGCAGGACATTTTAAAACAGGTAGCCGAGCAGGGAGTTCGGTTTATCTACCTGCAGATTATTGATATTACGGGAGCCTTAAAGAGCGTTACCATCCCGGTTTCCCAGCTGGAAAAAGCCCTGGATGGGGAGCTGATGTTTGACGGTTCGTCTATTGAAGGTTTCGTGCGGATCGAAGAATCAGACATGTACTTAAAACCCGACCTCAGCACCTTTGTGGTCTTGCCCTGGCGGCCGCGCGGCGAAGCGGAAGCCCGGATCATCTGCGATGTGTATAACCCGGATGGCACTCCTTTTGCCGGCTGTCCCCGCTGCAATCTTAAGCGCATGGTAAAGGAAGCCGCGACCATGGGGTTTAAGCTGCAGGTGGGACCGGAGGCCGAGTTCTTCCTCTTTCATACCGACAGTGAGGGCAAGCCGACCACGATTACCCATGACCAGGCCAGCTATTTTGATTTGGCTCCGGTGGATCTGGGGGAAAACGCCCGGCGGGATATGGTTTTGGCGCTCGAAGAAATGGGCTTTGAAGTAGAGGCTTCGCATCACGAGGCAGCGCCGGGGCAGCACGAAATTGACTTTAAATATGGCTGTGCCGTAGCGACGGCGGATAAGATCGCGACCTTCAAGCACACGGTGCGGGTAATTGCCCAGCGGCATGGGCTGCACGCCAGTTTTATGCCCAAGCCGGTCCACGGAATAAATGGCTCCGGCATGCATTGCCATCAATCCCTGTTTTGCGGCGAGGAAAACGTTTTTTACGATCCGGCTACCCCGAACAAGCTGAGTGCCGAGGCTATGTATTACATCGGGGGTATCTTAAAACACGCGCGGGGATTTGCCGCCATAACCAACCCGACGGTTAACTCGTATAAGCGCCTGGTCCCCGGCTATGAAGCCCCGGTTAGTTTATGTTTTGCTACTGCTAATCGTAGTGCCGTAATTAGGATACCAGCTTATGCGAAGACCCCCGAACAAAAGCGTTTTGAGTTCCGTTCTTCAGATGCGACTTGCAACCCGTATTTAGCCTTTGCCGCTTTACTTATGGCAGGTCTGGATGGTATTAATAATAAAAT
>CAYXHK010000298.1:0-2492 GCA_964464665.1 uncultured Syntrophomonadaceae bacterium | reverse complement strand
TCTGCTTTATTTGTTTAATGGCATCCCGTAACTATCCTTGATTTTTCAAAGCATATCAACTTTGAATTTTTCGTTATCTAATTTTATTGGATAAACATACGATTAGACCTATATTTAAGATAAACGATTAACAAAACTTAAACGGTCTTATAAACTAAACGGTTCTTTCAACTTAAATGATCCACTGTACTTAAACGATTCTCTTACCTTAAACAATAATAGTTAAATCTTAACCCTTAATAATCATATTAAATTAACGGTCATCATCTTTACTTTTATTGATTAACTCAACTCATACTATATTTTAACATAAATCATTCTCGTGATTTAAGCTGTTGCTGACCTTAATTGTTTAAAGCCTGTATCGGCGCCGGGATCCGGCCGCCGCGCCGGGCAAAGCCGGCCGAAGCAAATTGATGCACCGCCATAATCGGCGTGCTGCCCAAGAGTCCGCCAAACTCGACGCGGTCCCCCACCTTTTTCCCTGGTACCGGAATCACCCTAACCGCTGTGGTTTTGTGGTTTATCATTCCGATGGCTGCTTCGTCGGCAATGATTGCCGCAATCGTTTCCGCGGAAGTATCGCCGGGAATGGCGATCATATCCAGACCGACCGAACAGACAGAGGTCATGGCTTCCAGCTTGTCAAAAGTCAAAGCCCCGGCCTCTAAGGCCGCCACCATCCCCGCATCCTCACTGACCGGCAGGAACGCCCCGCTTAAGCCCCCCACATACGAAGAGGCCATGGATCCGCCTTTCTTGACTGCGTCATTTAAGAGCGCCAAAGCCGCCGTAGAACCATGGGTTCCGCATTTTTCGAGACCCATGGCCTCTAAAATATCGGCCACGCTGTCCCCGATCGCCGGAGTAGGGGCCAGGGAAAGGTCGACAATCCCAAAAGGCACGCCCAGCCGTTCAGAGGCCCGGCGGCCAATCAACTCGCCCATGCGGGTTACCTTAAAAGCCGTCAGCTTAATGGCGGTCGCCAGGGTGCCAAAATCCGTCTGGCCCAGGCGGCGCACCGTATCGAGTACCACGCCTGGTCCGCTCACCCCGATGTTTAAGACCGATTCGGGTTCCCCAATGCCGTGAAAAGCGCCGGCCATGAACGGATTGTCCTCCGGAACGTTGCAAAAGACCACCAGTTTAGCGCAGCCCAGGCCGTCCCGGTCCGCACTCAAAGCAGCGGTTGTTTTAATGATTTTCCCCAGCTTCATTACCGCGTCCATGTTAATCCCGGCCTTGGTGCTGGCCACGTTAACCGAAGAGCAGACCCGTTCCGTAGTCGCTAAAGCCTCCGGGATGCTGTTGATCAGTTTGGTGTCCCCGGCAGTAAACCCCTTGTGCACCAAGGCGGAGAATCCGCCGATAAAATTCACCCCTACTTCCGCCGCGGCCCGGTCGAGCGTTTCCGCCAGCCGGACGTAGTTCTCCGCGGCGCATCCTTCCGCTACCAACGAAATGGGGGTTACGGAAATTCTTTTATTAATAATCGGGATTCCATAGTCCCGGGACAAATCCTCGCCCACCTTAACCAGATTGCTAGCTTTGCGTACCACTTTCTGGTAAATGCGCTGGCACAGACGGTCGAGGTCCGAATCCACACAATCACGGAGACTGATTCCCATGGTGATGGTCCGAATGTCCAAGTTTTGCGCATCCACCATCTGGATGGTCTCCAGTATCTCCTCTGGGTTCAGCGAAACTGGCACAATTATCGCTCCTTATCTCGGTTCTCGGCTCTCTTCTCGATTCCTTTTACAACGCTGCTGATTAAGCGCTGCTCCTCTCGGCTCACACCTTAGCTTCTTAATTTTAGCTTCTATCTTAGATTCTTATCTTAACTCTTATCTTAGTTCTTAATTATAGATTCTATCTTAGCTTCTTATATTAGTTCTTAATCTCGGCTTCTTATCTTCGCTTCCTATTCTTGAATCTTCTCAGCTGCTTTATAATCGGTGCATAAACCGAAAAACATCCTCGTGCTGAGCCGTTATTTTAACGCCTAATTCCTGACCTTTGGCATCAAGTCTTTGCTGCAATTCAGCCAGATCAATCGACGCCTCGGTCATGTCCACCACGGTGATCATCACAAAAATCTCCTGGAGAATGGTCTGGCTGATATCCAGAATATTGATATTCGATGCGGCTAAGATGGTCGCAACCGCCGCAATGATTCCGACTCGGTCCTCCCCGATTACCGTAACGATAACTCGGTTTCCATCCGTTGCCCGGTTGAGCAAATTTCGATACTCTGCCACAAGGATCAACTCACCTTTCCGATACTTTGGTGTCCCCGACTTAACGGGGCAATTCCTGGATTACCTGGGCGCACCGCGGACAAAGCGCCGCGTGTTCAGCATCTTCAGCTGTTTCCTCGGAGAATTTCCAGCAGCGGACGCACTTTTCTCCGGGTGCTGCCTGAACCACCACTGGCAAACCGGGGAGTTCTTCCGCCGTATAGGCTTCGGCTGGCACCTCGGTTCCCGGCA
>CAYXHK010000297.1:0-2499 GCA_964464665.1 uncultured Syntrophomonadaceae bacterium | reverse complement strand
CCAATTTAAGCCCTAGTGCGGCGGCAACGGTTTCCGCTTTGCTGCGGGCCGTGATGCAGGCTTTTCGCAGCGCCTCCTGTGCGGCGGGGGCGGTATCTTCTTTAAGGAAGCGAACATCCTGCACTTGATTCGCCCCGCCCGTAATCGCGGCATCAATAATCGTCCCTACCCCAGCCAGATCTTTGGTAGTGACTTGAACCTGATTTTGAGCGGAGTAGCCAATAATCTGCGGTTTATCCCGGCTTTCGTCGTAGTTGTACACCGGCCAGACACTGAAATTGGCCGTTTGGATCTTATCCCGCGAAATTCCTTTGGCGAGCAGAGCCTCAATTACCGAGTTGCTAAGGTTGGCATTTTTTTCGCTGGCCTTTTGGGCGGTCGTATCATTGGTTACTACGGCTAAAGTTATTATAGCTTGGTCCGGGTTTACGCTGACTGAACTGGTTGCATTAACGTTAATCGAGGGAATGGGGTTTTCCGCGGCCAGGGCCGGCAACGCCATTACGCTGAGCAGCAGCAGGGTCAGGAGGATGCCGCCAACCACGGATTTGGACCGAGACTTGATTTTGGACATTGAACTCACTCCTTAAAATAGATTTATCTTTTATATTACTTTAGTAAACGCTGGTAAGAGCCAAAAAGTAACTGCACCGGTTTAATCTGCCCAGAGCAGCGGCTCAAACAAAATAGCCTGATTTTGGACATTCTTGCTATAATGGAAAGAATAACAAACAGTGGGGAGGAGCCAGACCCCTTTTTTTGAAAGATAATTCGCGGGGAAGGTTATGCCTTTTAATCGCGGGGCGCATTAAACCCCAAGTTAGTTCAGAGGAGCAGATATACATGGAAACGATTTACGGTTATTTGGAAAGGGTAACTTATTATAACGAAGAAAATAGTTTCGTGGTGGCCCGGCTTAAGGAGAAGGGAGCCAGGGAATTAACCACGATCGTCGGTAATCTGGCCGGGATCAATCCCGGCGAATCGCTGCAGCTTTTAGGCAGATGGGTGCATAATAAGCAGTACGGCCGGCAGTTCCTGGTCGAAAAGTTTGAAACCCGGGTGCCGGCAACGGTCAATGGGATTGAAAAGTATTTAGGCTGCGGACTCATAAAAGGGATCGGCCCGGTAATGGCTAAGCGGATCGTCAAGCTTTTTCAGCTTAATACCCTGGAGGTGATTGAAAATTCGCCGAAAAGGCTGCTGGAAGTGGAAGGGATTGGCGAAAAGCGGGTTGAGATGATCGTCAAGGCCTGGGACGAGCATAAAGAAGTTAAAGAAATAATGGTGTTTCTCCAAGGGCATGGGGTCAGCGCCACCTATGCGGCGAAGATTTTTAAACGCTATGGCAAAGAGGCCGTTCGGGCGGTACAAGCCAATCCGTACCGCTTGGCCGCCGATATTCATGGAATTGGGTTTGTTACGGCGGATAAGATTGCCCGTTGTCTGGGCGTGCCGGCAGATTCCATCCTGCGCGCAGAAGAAGGAACCCTGTATGTTCTAAGCCAGTTTATCAACGAAGGGCATGTCTGTTACCCTTATGCTCCCTTGGCTGAAGAAGCGGTCAAGCTGCTTAAGGTAAGCCCGGATGTGGTGCGGCAGGCCCTGCTTAATCTGGCCGCCAGCGGCCGGGTGGTATTTGAAAAGGAATCCGCTGATTCTGTGGCATTGGCGGCACCCGCTGCATCCGCGGAATCTGCTGTATCTGCGGCATCCGCGGCAGTTGAAGTGAGCAACAGTGGCGAAAATTTACTGGTTTATGCGGCCCCGTTTTACCAGGCGGAGCGAAACCTGGCTCAGCGGTTAATCACTTTAAGGGATATCCCGGCCCAAACCCGTCCCTTCGACGCAACCAAAGCAGTCGGCTGGGCGGAAACCAAACTGGGTTTTGCCTTGGCGGCTAAGCAAAAAGAAGCGATCGCGCTGGCCGTCACCCAAAAGCTGACGGTGATTACCGGCGGCCCCGGCACCGGGAAAACAACGATCATCCGGGGCATCCTGCTAATTTTAAACGCCCTGAAACTCAAAGTCCTGCTGGCAGCTCCTACCGGGCGGGCCGCCAAAAGAATGCAGGAAGCGACTGGGCAGGAGGCCAAAACCATCCATCGTTTGCTGGAGTTTACTCCCAATAGAAGCGGATGCCAAAGAGATCATAATAATCCTTTGGACGCCGAAGCTGTGATTGTGGACGAAGCCTCCATGATTGATCTCCTCTTAATGAATAACCTGGTCAAGGCCATCCCTTCGCACGCCATGTTAATCCTGGTGGGCGACGTTTATCAGCTTCCCTCGGTAGGTCCGGGGAGTGTCCTGACTAGTATTATTGATTCCCAGCAATTTGCGGTGGTAGTGCTTTCGGAGATATTCAGGCAATCAGCGCAAAGTCGGATTGTGGTGAATGCTCACCGCATCAATCAAGGGGAGTTTCCGGATCTGAGAAAGACCGAGGGCTTCCGAAATGACTTTTATTTTATTAATGAACCCGAACCCGAACAAGTG
>CAYXHK010000296.1:0-2506 GCA_964464665.1 uncultured Syntrophomonadaceae bacterium | reverse complement strand
AGATTGAGGGGTGTTTTTGTTGTCAAAGTCCAGATATACCAAGGGTTTGAGGTTCTTTTTCTAGTGAGAAAGTTGAGTTATTAAGCTTCGGCTGCTTGGGCCGGTATTAAAATCTTCCTCAAATAACTTCAGTAACCGGAAATGATGTGCTCAATATCATCAATTCTGGAGCAGGAATAATGATGCCGAATGTAGAAAGCCCCAAAGTATATTTTCTGGGACTTTGTAATAAATGGCCACTTCCGGGAAATACAGGCCATTCAATTGACGTCTCACCCGTTGTTAAATACCGTTTCAGTAGCTGCTTATCACCTTTCCCTCCGCTAACTTTAGCGCCAGGCGATACATATCTATTTAAAGTAAACGATGTAAAAAAGAGACCGGCAAAACAAATTGCCGGTCTCTTTAAGCCGTGTAATACTTTATAACAAAGGGCTGTGCCCTAAGATCCTAACCTCCCGAGCCAACCGTTTATCGATAGTTTGATTTAAGTTTACAACGCACCCCCAGAGTAGACTACGAACCCTACGAACAGTAAATATAAAGAGCCGGCCGTGATCAAGGTTCTGGATAGGATATGACCTCTTTTTCGGATGCTGAACAGAATAAACATAGAAGCCGCCAGCGCCAATAACCCGCTCGCTAAGGCCAAAGGAGATAATTCCCAGGGAGTTAAGGCAATCCCTATTGCCGTGATTAAAGAACCCTGAAAAACCATCGCCCCCGTGATATTCCCCAGGGCTAAGGTATCTTTGCCCTGACGCACCCAGACAATACTGTTAAATTTCTCCGGCAGTTCCGTGGCTATCGGCGCGACGACCAAAGAAAGCACAAAAACCGGGATGCCTAAAGCCATTGAAGCCTCGGTAATACCCTGAACAAACAAATGAGCGCCGAACACAATTCCTCCCAACGACAACAATAACTGAAACACTACTGCCGGCAAGCCGGGATTTGGATTATTCTTTTGCAGACGCAGCGGATGCAGTTCCATTTCTCCCAAGCATTCCCCGTCTCGCAAAGTTTGCTTCACGTACCAGATATACCCTCCAACCAGCGCCACTGCGACCACCATTTTTAAACTGTGATTCGGGAGAAGGGCCGCAAAAATGGCCAGAGAATACAGAACGATAAAATACTTCAAATCCCTCTTGGTCATCTGAGAGTTGCAAAGCATTACCGAGGGTTGATCCTGCCTTTTGTGTAATTTCCGAGCCAGTCCGGTAACAAACATGGCCAGGGTTGCCAGCATTAAGGGTGCGCCTAAAATTGCCCCGATTCCAATATGCGTTGACTCTTCGCTGGTGCCAAACAAGATAGCAATCAGCGGGATCATTGTTTCCGGGAGTGCCGTCCCAACTGCTGCCAGTACACTGCCAACCGCCCCCTCCGCGAGATTAAGTTTTTTCCCTAACCATTCAACGGCGTTAGTGAAGGTATCCGCACAGAACAGGATGATGGCCAAACTTAAGATTAACCCTAAATAAATCATACATAACCCCCTCATTTATTAAAATTTTTAAATTCCCCTTGGTTCTGCCTAAAACAAAAGACCTCTATCTCTGAATTAGAGATAAAGGTCTTGCTTTTAGTGTTAAAACCGGGCTGGTTAAGCCGTAATGACGATTTTAACTGCGGAATTCAAATTTCCGCCAGCTACTCCCCTTTATGAGTCGTAATTTAATTACCTTTAATTTACCGGAGAGTCGGTGATCTGTCAACTCCAAACATACATGCGGAGTTGCCTCTACCGACGGATTTAGCATGGTATTTATTATAAAAGATCCTGATCAATCAAAGGCCTGTCCTACCTTCCATACTTTCCAGACATTGCCGACCAGATCCGGGTTGGGTTTTAAGGTCTGCTTGCCTGGTTTCCAACCAGCAGGAGTAGCCTCAGTTCCGCCAGAGGCTCTTACTAACTGGAAGGCTTGCAGCTGACGTAGCGATTCATTTACGTTACGGCCAACCGGCGGGGTTAAAACTTCAAAGCCCTGAATATTGCCATCTGGATCAATAATAAACCGGCCGCGGGTTTCTACTCCGCTATCCTCGTCATAGATTCCATAGGCTTTACCGATACTCCCATCCTGGTCTGAACACATCATGAAGGGGATATCCTGATCAATCATCTTCGATAATTCATGGTCATTCCACATCTTATGTACGAAAACGCTGTCTACACTCACAGAAAGCACTTCCGCTCCCAGTTTTTGGTATTCGGGGTATTTCACAGCAACTGCTGCAACTTCGGTCGCTCAGACGAAGGTAAAATCTCCTGGGTAGAAACATAAGATGACCCATTTCCCTTTAAGCTCAGATAAGCTGACATTCACAAATTTACCCTGATGAAAAGCGGCCGTGGTAAAATCGGGGGCTGGTTTTCCTACTTTAATCATGGTTTTCTTCGCCTCCTTAACTGCCGGATCGGCAATCACCTCTGTCTCAACGTTCATCTTTTTGATGGGTGGTCTTTGACATCCGGGCTTAAACTCTTCTGGCATCA
>CAYXHK010000295.1:1915-2548 GCA_964464665.1 uncultured Syntrophomonadaceae bacterium | reverse complement strand
CCCATTGTATACCGGCATCCGCCAGCCGTGCCACGGTTTCCCGGGAAAGGCCGAACCCTACCTCCTTAACCATTACCGGAACGGGCGATTGCTCGGCTAACAGTTTTAAGTTGGTCAAAATCCCGCGAAACTCCCGGTCGCCTTCGAGCATGGCCAATTCCTGCGCCACGTTTAAATGCACCTGCAACGCGTCCGCGCGAATCATCTCCACGGCTTTCATGGCCAGAGCCGGGGGAGTTAAAGCCCCGACATTCGCCAGAATCACCCCAGCCGGATTTTCCTCCCGCACAATGCGAAAAGATTCCTCCGTTGCCGGGTCTTCTAAGGCAATTGTTTGCGAACCAACCGCCAAGGCGATCCCGCATTCTCTGGCCACTTGCGCCAAGCCCCGGTTAATCGGGAGGATCTGCGGGTTACCTCCGGTCAGAGCATTGATCAGCAAAGGAGCCGCCAGGGTCTTGCCCGCAAATTGCACCGTAAGGTCAATCTCATCCAGATCGAGTTCAGGCACGGCCTGATGCAGCAGATACAGGTCTTCCAGTCCACTGGACGCCGGACCGTCGCCCAGGTTCAGACTGTGCTCAATATGCTGTAATTTCCGGGTGCTGCGGGAAGGACGGTTCTGCTGCATAG
>CAYXHK010000295.1:0-1905 GCA_964464665.1 uncultured Syntrophomonadaceae bacterium | reverse complement strand
CTTTGCTTCGGTTACTCCTTCAAGTCGGTGATAGTATAGCCAGCTCTAATCTTTAGTCGGTAAAATGGTTTAGCCGGACTCTAACTCTCAGTCGGTAAATGGTTTTGCCAGACTTTGATTTAAGGTCGTTATTTTAGCTCTTCAGGTTGATATTAAGCGCTTCAGGTTTTGACTTTAGCTTTATGGTATTCAAAAACCTCTTTTTGAAAGCCGCTCTTTTTTTCTAATCTTCTTTTTGGGGTTACTCTGTTTGGGACACTTTTTCTTAATCATATTTGTGGGGCCGCTCGTCTTCCGGCATCTCATTTTCCGGCTGATCGTCTTCCGGTTGCGCCAAGTTCTGGGCCCCGGCCCAGTCCTTAGGGGTGTTCACGTTCAAAAACAGGGTGTTGGTATCGCCTAGCGCCAGCGCCTCTACGCACGCCTCTTCAACCCATAAAAGGTTTTTCTGCTCCTCGACAAACGCCGTGATACTGCGCCGGTCTGCTTGTAGAAACTGTTCAATCGGTTCGATACAGGCTTTGGAGTAAACCGCAAAAAGCGGCTGCGGCCGACCCCCGATGCGCGCGACTGCCGCAGCGTAGCCTGGTACCCGCTCCAGAAAATACTCAGCCAGTCGCTTACTAATAAAGGGCATATCGCAGGCCACAACCAGATTATAATAATGTTTCGAATTGACCAAGCCCGCATGCACCCCGCTAAGCGGACCCTTGCGGTGGATGATATCCACAACGGTCGGGATTCCCAGGCTTAAGTATTCCTCCGGCGAATTGGTGACTACCATCAAATCCGAACATACGGCCTGGAGTTCTTTTTGGATGCGCTTAATTATCTGCTGATCGCCCACCTTCAAAAAAGCCTTGTTTTGTTGCATGCGGCTGCTTAGTCCTCCAGCCAGGATAATGCCGGTCGTCTCCATCTGACTTGGTACCCCCCTGCCGTTAGCTGATAAAATCAATAAGCATTTAATCAAATTAACCACTCATGCCCACAAGGCACAACCACAATAAAATAAGATTCATCGAAATCAAAACCTTAAAACCATAAAACTTGTTAAACCAAAAGGTCAAATAAAACAAAAGGAAAACCAATAGCTCACAAAACCAGAAGCTATCAGTTTTCCGTATTGGTTTGATGATCAATCGACCGACCGGGTTGGCGCAGCCGAAAAACAGTATTTCTTAAAGGTCAAAGGTAGTCCGTTCCTCTCTTTATAGAAAAATCTTCCTACTTAGAAATTCCTGCTTCAGATACATAGCTAGACAGTTGCCCGCCCCCGCTATAGGAATCTCCACAGGCGTAAATTCCCGGAGAACTTTCGGTATTTGTTTGCTAAACTGCAAACTTTAATAAGCTTCTAGCTCGTTAATAACCCGACCATGGCCCCCCTACCTGTATTAAATCCCACAGCCTCCGCCGCTGCCGCCGCCATGGGGGCAGCAGGAGCAAGCTTCTGACGCTGCCGCGGTCGGTTTAGGGCCCATCGCCCCGCTGTATTTACCGGTTTTAACAAACATCGCTACGTTTTTGTAAATCCGCTGCAGCTGTTTCCCGCTGCATTCTGGACAGACGACCTTATCTAAGTCATTGGGAGAAATCTTCACTTCAAACTGACATTCGCAATCCTTGCACTTGTAATTATAGTACATGCTTTAACCCCCTCTCCTTGACTTAAGCCACTCTTTTGTTATAGGTTAAATTGATTTATCGCGCACTTATCCCGCGGTCTATCATGTTCCCGCGCAGTCTTGGCTCCGTTCACACTACGCGCTTGGCTTACTATGTTCGCTTCGTCCGCTTCGTAGCGTTGTTAGCTTGTTAGCTTGTTAGCTTGTTCGTTTGTTCGTTTCGTCCGCGTTATTCGTTAGTTCGTTTCGCCCGTGTTATTCGCTTCGCTTGCTGCAT
>CAYXHK010000294.1:0-2590 GCA_964464665.1 uncultured Syntrophomonadaceae bacterium | reverse complement strand
TCAGCCGAGAATTTATGGTGCGACATGTCGATGCTGGCGCGCATCATTTGGGTCCAGCGCATCCGGTCATTATAGTAGGTCGGCAGGACTTCGTTAATCAAAACCTGATACAGGGAGTGAAGATCGTGCTGATCTTGATCCGGCCCTTCGTAGGCATCGCCAATTTGCCAGCCGGTCACTCCATGCTCACAGCCCTCCGGCCACCAGCCATCCAGTACACTGACGTTGAGCACTCCGTTCATCGCGGCCTTCATTCCGGAAGTGCCGCTGGCCTCCTGGGGACGACGCGGATTATTCAGCCAGATATCCGAGCCTTTGGTTATTAGCCGGCCAATCTTTATATCGTAGTTTTGCAGGAACACGACGCTGTTCGGGTAACGAAGGGACGCTGTGTAAAGATTGGCGATAATGCTCTTGCCCATGTCGTCATTGGGATGTGCTTTGCCGGCAAAGATTATCTGGATTTTACCCTCTCGAAGCAAAGGTTCGATTATTTCTGGCTGCCGGAAGATAAAGTCGCTCCGTTTATAAGGAGCGGCTCTCCGGGCAAAACCAATGAGTAACGCGTTGGGATTAAGGGTAACCCCGTTTTGCGCTTCCACTTCTTTGATCAGTTCATACTTGGCGGCCATATGCGGTTCCCACAGATCCTGCCCCTGCTTGTAGGCCGCTTTGATTTGCGGGTCCCACCAAGTTCGGGTGTGTACGCCGTTTGTAATCGCAAAAATCGGCGCGGACCCGCTGACATCTTTCCACATCCGCCGGGCGGTTTCTCCGTGCAGCTGCGCTACCCCATTGGCCATCCGGGCCATTCGCAGTGCGGCTACAGTCATACCGAACGGTTCTCCGCCCAGTCGATACATCTGTTCCCGGTTCAGACTGTTGAACGCCCCCATATGTCCTAAAACATCGAGGTTGTGTGATTCATTGCCAGCCGGCACCGGGGTATGGGTAGTAAATACGATCTGCTGTCGGGTTAAATCCCAGGCAGTATCAAAGTCATAACCCTGCAGCATTTTTTCGCGGATCAGTTCTACCCCAGCCAAGGTGGCATGACCTTCGTTAAAGTGGTAGACATCGACTTCAATTCCTAAGGCTCGCAGTGCGCGCACCCCGCCGATTCCCAGCACCATTTCCTGAGCAATGCGGGTTTCGCTGTATCCTCCGTATAGTTTGCCAGTGATCCAGCGGTCTTCGTTTTCCGGCACATCGGTGTCCAAGAGATAAAGCGGAGCATTGCCGTATTTGTCAACCATCCAAACCTTACAGCTCACTTGACGGCCCCGAATCTCTACCGGCACAGAAACTCCGGTGTCGTGCAGAAAATCATACTGGTTGTTAGGATATTGGTCATAGGGACGACCATCTTCGCCAATAAATTGGGTGGTGTAGCCGTGCCGCCAGAGTAAACCAATCCCCACCAGGGGGACTTTCAGGTCGCCGGCCGACTTCATATGGTCACCAGCCAGAATTCCCAGACCTCCTGCGTAAATCTGGAATTCCTCATGAAGTCCATATTCCATGCAAAAATAGGCTACACGGGGCAGATTCTGGTTGTAGTTCCTCATGTCCACACTCCTATACATATTATTAGCGCAGCGTTTTTGCGGTTCTGCCTTTTGGCAGCCCGGTTAAACAGCATCGCATAAAGGCCAACTTGGCCAGTTTAAAGGGACAAGGAGATTGTAACAAATGGTCTTGTGGTTGTAAACCGGTAAGGTATTCCTAACCTATAGGAGACGCGGCTCTTAATCTGTAAACGCTTAATAACCGCATAATGACTATAGAGTTAGAATTGCCTTAGTTTTCTTATTTATCTGCTCTCATTATACCCTAATAATTAGATAATTCACAAGATAGCGGTAAATTAAGCGGTTTTAGATTAATTTTGACAAATATATTTGATAGAAGGCTTGGGATGAAGGTAAAACCAGCCAAATCCAGGCAGGAAATTAAAGCCTTAAATAGAATAAGCAAACATATAAAAATTTATTTCGAAAGATAGGTGGTTTAGCTGCAGCTTTTTTCATGGTTAATATGTTAAATTTATAAGGGATATTAACTAGGTAGGGAATAAATACGCGTTCGCTGAAGATGAGAGGTTTGAATAATGAAGGATCAAAAGACCGCACGATTGATTATTTTTAATGCTTTAAGCTTTCTATTGATGATTTTGGTAAATGTCTTGGCTAATCTGCTTCCCATTAATGGCGTCACTACTGGTGAAGTTTCTGATGCTTTTTCCAATCTATTCGCCCCGGCAGGGTTTACCTTCTCCATCTGGAGTTTGATCTATCTCTTGCTGGTTGGATTCATCATTAATCAGCTGCTGCTGCTTAGGAACGAAATCCCAAGCAGCACGGCGGTGGTTAAGGGTATCGGCAGTTATTTTATCATTTCTTCTTTAGCGAATGCGGCTTGGATTTTTAGCTGGCATTACCGAAACATATCGCTGTCCCTGATCTTAATGGCGGTAATTCTCGTATCTTTAATCATCATCTACCGCAAAATAAGAACATTTAGGTTAAATGTGGCCGAAAAATTATTTTTCCGACTCCCTTTCAGTATTTATCTGGGGTGGATTACGGTT
>CAYXHK010000293.1:0-2595 GCA_964464665.1 uncultured Syntrophomonadaceae bacterium | reverse complement strand
CATGATTCAGGAAGCCGAATTGCCGACGGAAGCGGTTTTGCAGGAACAGCGCGATTTAATCGAAAACTGGATCCGTCAAAACGCTCCGCCCAAACCGGTGGCTCGAGCCAGTTCAGAGTCAAATCTAGTCAGAATACCAAATAAACGCGTGGCCAGTAAGCCAGCGGCGCAACGGGCGCATACGGGTAGCCGGACCCCTTCGGGAAACCGGCCCTCATCGGGAAACCGGACCTCTTCGGGAAACCAGGAGCATATCGGAAGCCGGTCTAATTCCGGAAACCGGAACTCTGCTGGAAATCGGTCTGCTTCGGGAAGCCGGACCTCTTCGGGAAGCCGATCTAATTCGGGAAACCGGCCGCATCAGCGCAAGGCGGAAACCACATCCGCAACGGTAAAACCGTTAAATGCCCGGCCAGCTGCTGAGTCGATTAAGGAAAGACCAGTCCCCGGCCTGAACCAACCAGTCCGGCCGCAGCCAACCAAAGCGGAGGTACTGCCGGCTGAACCGAATCTCGTGAAATTAAAAGCTCAGGCAGAAGTTCCAGCAGCCGCACCGGCTAAGAAACCGTTTTTGCAGCGGATAGTCCAAAAGATCTTCGGCAATAAATGAAGCTCTGCTAGTTTATGATTCTTGACCATGTTCTTTACCTGCAAATCCTCAAGACAGATTACTTGGTTTTTGCGCGTGTTTCATGATTGATATCTGGAGTTATGACAATGGGAGGGTTTATGCGGAGAAGCATTTTGATGTTCATCTGGGTTATCCTGTTTTTCGTTTGCCCAGCTCTGGCTCAAGCAGATACCGGCAAGCTATCGCCGCAGGAAAATCTTTCAGCTGAGGGATTGCTATCTTTTGAAAATAGTTTTGTCCCTGACCCGGAGTTAGCCAATTTATTAGAAGAACGCCTCTTGGCTCGGGCGGAGATTTTTTTCCCTTATGCTAAGGGGGGAGGGTATAATGTTTTCAATTCAGGGGTAGCCGCTAATTACGCTAACGGTACGGTCTTGGAACCCGGTCAGGAGTTTTCCTATAACCAGGTGGTTGGGATTAGAGATACGCACAGAGGTTTTATTATCGGCGCGAATATTTGGAATGTCCCCCAAGTGGGCGGCGGAGTTTGCCGAACCTCAACCGTTATCTACCAAGCCGCCAAACAGGCCGGTTTTGAGATCCTGGAAAGACACCCGCATTCTTTGCCCGTGAACTATGCAGCCTCGGGAATGGATGCGACGGTTAATTGGGGGGTAAAAGACTTAAGGTTTATAAATAACTCCCCTGATTTCGTTACCCTTTACACTCAGCTGGATGAGGAAGAAGCGGGTCGGAAACTGTGGGCGGAGTTTAAGATCAAGGTGCCGCGAAAACTTATCGAGGCAGTAGTGATCAGAGAGATTCCCGAGGACAGCTTATGGCAAACCCCTGAGGATACACGACCAACAGTCCCTGAGGATACACGACTAACAACTCCTGAGAATACTCGACTAACAGCTCTTTTGCAAAACAGCACTTCGTTTTTACCCGGTGAACAGTTAGCGGAATTACTTACGCTGTCTTGTCATACAGAAGAAAAATCATACGGGCTGGAGTTTACCACGCAGCTTAATGAGCAAAAAATTACCTTTAGAGAAGGAACAAAAGCGTTTTACGTAGACAATCAAGAAAAACAGCTTTCGGACACACCATTGTCTATTAAACGTAAATCAGGAGAAATAAACTTATGGATACCGGTTAGAGATTGGACCCGGCTAACCGGAACGGAAGTTATCTGGTTAGATGGGAATCCGCCCAGGCTGCTGCTTAATCTTAGCGGCGTTTACCAAGAAGACCGGGAAGAATTAGAGCCTGATCGGTGATAATAATTGGTTTTAATGTTTATAAAGGATAAAGTCCCCGCCTTATTAAAAAGAGGGGGACTATTTCTGTCGGTTGGTAAACTTTATAAATACTGGATAATATCAGTCGACTGCTCTGCCTATGGAATTAAGACCATTCGGATCCAAACACCTGCTCTTCGGTTTGCTGTTGGATTTCTTTTTTGTTAAACCGCCGAAAACTGGCCTCTTTATGGAGTTCCTGTTTCTTTAAAGCTTCCTTCAATTGCGCCGCATTCTTATGTTCCAACCTGGTTTCACCTCCTTTAGGTTATTATTCTTTAGGTTAAAGGCAGTTATACCTAACATTATGTTCCAAGTTGCAGATTTTGGATAATTTCCTTTAAGATCAGGACGGATTGCCGCGGCGACGCAGTTTATTTATATTAAAACAAAAAACTCCCAGGCGAAACTTTATGATAATTTAAAGACTTCGCGGGAGCTTGTTTTATTTTTACTATTTAACCAATATTAAGTTGGTATTTAACTGGTATTTGACCAGGATGTACACAACTTATTATCTAATTGTACTCTAAAATGGGTTCCAGTTCTTCACCAAGTTCAGTAAGCCGGGTGCTGGCCAGCCCTAATGTAAGTGGCGCGAGTTGGGCTGGAGAACTATTAGGGATATCTGGCGCCACGCTTAACTTGCTGCCGTACAGGGTTACTTCTTTGGAGGCGCAGTATTTATCCATTAAAGTAACCACGTAAGATTCTTTGAAT
>CAYXHK010000292.1:0-2626 GCA_964464665.1 uncultured Syntrophomonadaceae bacterium | reverse complement strand
AAACTGCTCCGCCATGGCTTCATACCCTTCTATCGTCGGATGGGAACCGTCGAGCAGCAAATCCCAGCGCAGTTCGTTTTCTCCTTGGGTCGTCAGCCTATAAAAACCCTGGGCGAAGTTGATGACCGACAGATTCTTTTGCACCGCAAAATTTTGGATCCAATCCCGGACACGGGCTAAACGGACCTCCGGCTCAGACCAACCTAAAGGAATCGGCAGCCCCAAAATCGGCTGAATCTCCCATTTGAATGCCTGCTCCACTATCTGCTCCAGATTAAGGGTGATTCGCGGAAAGGATTCCCGGATGATCACGTCGTTGGTCCCGCCCATTATAATCACGTGGGACGGCTTGGCGGAAACCACGTCCCTTTCGAATCGGTCGAGCAGATCTTCGGTTAAGTTGCCATTGATTCCGTGATTAATCAGGTTTAGCCGGTACTGCTCGCCGACCAGGTGCACCCAGGAATACCTCGGCCCATACGGGAAGCCCCAGGTTAAACTATCCCCCAGACAAACTATCCGATCTGTTTTTTCCATTATCCATCCTCGCTCCAATTCCCCGCAAAAGTTAAATCTCATTCTCCGGCCCAACATTATCGCTGGACACGGGTGTAGTGCCGGTTGTGGCGTTATCAGTTGGTGCCGGAGTCACGCTGCCCGCAGCAGTCTCTCCCGGCTGGCCGGCTACTTTTTGCAGTTCCAAAAGAATCGCTTCTAGCTCAGCTATCCGTTCTCCATAACCGGCCCAATCCCCTTCCTGCTGCCGCAGCTTCGCTTCTACAAAGGTTAAGGCCGCTTTGTCCGCTAGTTCAGAAATAGAAAGGGTTCCCGGAATCTGGCTGTCGCCTGAAGCGCCGGTCCCTGGAGTACCTGGTTTAACCACCGCTGGTGGAGCACCCGGACCAAATATCTTTTTAAGGGCCCCCTCCAGGTTTTGATCCATTACCACCCGTTCTCCGTAGACCACGATAACCCGGCGCAGTTCCGGCATCTTGCTCTGTTCCGCTTGGAGGTATAAAGGCTCTACATACAAGAGAGAATCCTCAATAGGAATTACCAGCAGGTTGCCCCGGATAATGCTGGAACCCCGTTGGTTCCAAAGCGATAATTCTTTGGAAATCTCCCCGTCCTGATCGATCCGCGATTCAATCTGCATGGGACCGTAAATCAGTTTTTGTTTAGGGAAATTATAGACCAGAAGCTGACCGTAGTTTTCCCCATCCGAACGGGCCGCCATCCAGGCCACCATATTCGTCCGCTTATCCGGGGTAAACGGGATCATTAACAGATACTCGGGCTGCTCCTCATCCTGCAGCCGCATAATCGTATAGTACGGTTTAACCGTTTCCTTCTGTCCGCCGTATAGTTCTTCAGGCAGGCTCCATTTATCTTCTTTGTTATAAAAAATCCGGGCGTCCTGCATATGATAAGTGGCGTAAATTGTGGACTGAATCCGAAACAGGTCTTCCGGGTAACGCAGATGGCTCTTTAAATCCGGTGACATATTATCCAAAGGCTGAAAAAGCTGCGGAAAAATCAGTTGGTAGCTGCGGATAATCGGGTCCTCCGGGTCGCTTACGTAAAAAGTCATGTTCCCATCGTAAGCGTCCGTAACCACTTTCACTGAATTGCGGATATAGTTTCCCCAACCTTCAGTTGGCTCTGAGTAGGGATACATACTGCTGACTGTATAGGCATCCTGAATCCAGTAAATCTTGCCGTCGCTTACCACCGGGTAAGGATCATAATCGTAATGAAGGAAAGGCGCGGCTTTTCTGACCCGCTCATGGATATTGCGATTGTAGAGGATCTGAGTATCGTTGGTTAAATCTTTAGATAGCAGCAGTTTATAATCGCCAAAAGCCATTGAATACATCAGCCGGCGAAACGCAGAGTGAACGGTCACCCCGCTTTGCCCCTGATACATGGATTCTACATTGGCGTCGCCCATGGGATAATCAAATTCCGGATACTTGGTATTAACGATCACGTAATCATTTGTTTCTTCGCCGTAATAAATCTCCGGCCGGGTAATCGCCAGACTGTCCGTTACAGACTCGGGAGGAATGTTCTTTATCAAGAAAGTGGGCAGCCCTTCCCCGGTGACTTCATTGACCGGACTCATGGCTACGCCATACCCATGGGTGTATTTTAATTTTTGGTTAACCCAGTTTTGGGCCTGCGCCGGCAGTTTGGCCTGTACCAGTTCCCGCACGCCGAGCATTACTTGCCGGTACTCCCCGTTTATCAGATAACGGTCAATGTCTACATCCTTGAAGGAATAGTACGTACGCATTTCCTGAAGCTGCGCGTAGGTTTGCTGCAGCGGGCTCCAGTCCCACAGCCGAATGCTCTTAACCGTATCGTTGTTTTGATTCATTACTGCCTGGGTTAGATTGGTTTCCGCCGAGTAACTTTGTCTTTCGATTTTATCTAAACCATAGGCTTTTTGAGTAAAGGTGATATTGTAATCAATGTAAGGTTCTTCCATGGCAAACTGATTAGGCAGCACCTGAAATTTCTGAACCATGTTGGGATAGAACACACCTAAAATCAGCGAAGCCGCAATCAGCAGCGTCACACTGATCCCGACCCATTTTAATTTCCGCACAAACAGATTGAGCAC
>CAYXHK010000291.1:0-2650 GCA_964464665.1 uncultured Syntrophomonadaceae bacterium | reverse complement strand
CGATTATTATTTAAGCAAGCAAATCATTAATTGTCCCTGGGAAGCGAAAGGGAAAGTGATTCGGACCTTGATCGAAGAAAAGCAGCAGGAACCAGAGTCCCTGGAACTGTTGGAAGGGGTTAAAATCCACCACCCGCAGGGCTGGGTGTTAGTTGTGCCGGACGGAGAGCAAGCGGTCTGCCGTGTTTACGGCGAAGGCTTTTCTCAGGAAATCGCCGAGTCTTTGACGGACTGGTATTCCGACCGCATCCGGGAGATAGGCCAAATGGGAGTTCGCGTAAATGGATCATAATTTAAGATTATAATTTTGCCTTTATTAACCGCAAATATATTTGGGCATGGCAGAATAACGAAAAGTTTCAACCGCCATTAACCATTCTGGCTGGCGGTTGAAACCGAACACAAAATAAAAAAGTAAGGGTCATAGCAACCACGAGCGCCAAATCCAGCAATTGCTAAAAAACCTTGGCCGGATAATTGGAAATCCACATCGTTCATAATCCTGATCATGAACTAATTTCTATCGGCCAATCGCTAAAGAGCCTTTCCATTAGTATTGCCGAAATGAAATTTTTCGGGTACCAATTAATCTCGCTTCATTAATAGGGTCAACTTGAACCCTGTTAATTTAAGCTCGGTTACTATGAACCCTTACACCAATTATTATCTCCAGGTATAAACTTTTTATGCCGTCCATTACAGTGAATTTTCGCTGCGTAATTTTGGCTGGTCTGGAGCAGGTTTGCTTTTCGCTTATTGTTTATTGCATATTGCTTCTGTTCAGTTTGGCAACGAGTTTTGCTTTTGTTTTAGATAGTTCGTCAATGCGCGCTTTGCATACTTGTGACTGTCTTTCCGATCCTTTTTAGTCTACTTTTAGTCTACAATGCCGCATAAGCTGTTTTTTTATGCACATTCTGCTCATGTGCTTATCTGCTCGGAAGACCCGTCATTCTCAAGCACGTCGCGTCGCCTAAAGACCGGCTTAGTCAGTGCCTGGCGCGGTTCGACCTGCCCGCTCCGCACTGCCTCTACCCGCTTCGCATTCCCTCTACATTCCTCTACATACCCACGGCCTGAGGCAGCGGGGGAAGCCCGGACCCACGGTAATCCTTCCGATAAACCCGATAGTTTATAGTCGTGAAGATGTTGTTTTTCTGCTCCAAATGGCTTAGCCAGCCTTCATCCACCCGGCTGTCGTTTATTTCGGCGAAGAGCCGGTTGAAGTTCAGCAAATGGGTTTTCGTGCGCTGCACCGCGTAATCTACGGCTGTATCGGTTTTCATGATAAAAGCCCAGTCGCTGCTTTGCGCCAGCAACAATTCCCGGGCGGCCTGGTTAAGGGCCCGGGTCGTGAGACCGTCCGCCGTCATGTGTCTGTCCGCCAGCTCGACCATGCGGTCCGCGGCCTTGTGCAGGTGCCGATAAATCCAATCGTTGCTCTTTTCCAGCCAGACCTCGCTGTATCCCTTATTGCCCCAGCTTGACTGCGCCGGGGTTGCCACCTGGTTCATCGGATAGAGCTTCAAGTATTCACTGGGGGTTATGGGTTTTACAATGCTTTGGTCGTAGTGCAGCTTTTTAAAGAGAAAACCTAAGAACTGCGGTCCTTCAAACCACCAGTGGCCGAATAGTTCCGCGTCATAAGGCGAGACGATTATTGGCTGCCGGTCGAGCATGCCGTCCAACCATTCCACCTGTTTTTCCCGGTTGAACATAAAGTTGCCTGCGTGCGCCGCAGCTGTGTCCAAAGCCCATTCCGGGACATAAGGCTCTTTGTGGTTGCTTTTGCCGGTAATCCGGTAGTACTTTAACCCTGTGTGCAATCGAATCCCGTCGGGATGGATGTAGGGGCCGATATACTCCTCGTCCAAGTCAAAACCAATATCCCGGTAGAATTCCCGGTAATTAAAATCGCCGGGATAACCTTCCTCGGAACTCCATACTTGTTTGGAAGACTCGGCGTCCCGGCCAAAGGCGGCCACTCCTGAAGGACAGTAGATTGGGGCAAAGATCCCGTACTTAGGCCGCCGGGAAGCATATAAAACACCGTGGGTATCGGTCAGAAAATAGCGGATCCCAAACTCCTTCAGCAGTTCGTCCAGGCCCGGGGTATAGGCGCATTCGGGCAGCCAAAAACCCCTCGGATTACGGCCAAAATGCTGCCGGTAGTTTTCCACCCCTACCGCGATTTGGGCGCGGGCAGCCTGCGGATTCAAAAACATCAGCGGCAAAAAGCCGTGGGTTGCGGCGCTAGCGATGATTTCCAGGTTGCCGCGGTCCTGCCAGCGTTTAAAGCCATTAACCAGGTTCCTATTATACTGCTGGGTGAAAACGTAGTGTGATCTATTGAAGAGGTCGTGGTACATCCAGGCCAAACGGTGAAATTCGGGCTGGTTTTTGGTTCGCTCAATCTCTTTGCCGGCCAGTTCAATCAGCTTTTCCAGGTGCCGCACATAGCGGTCCTGCAGCAGGGGGTCGGCAAACATAGAAACCAATGGCGGAGTCAAGGACATGGTAATCCGAAAATCCACCTGGTTTTTAGCTAAGTCTTCAAACATATCTAATAATAGTTTTATTGAATTGGAATTATATGGATTAACACATTGTCCAAAATCACCTAATAATGTTTGTTTACATTTATACATAT
>CAYXHK010000290.1:0-2666 GCA_964464665.1 uncultured Syntrophomonadaceae bacterium | reverse complement strand
TGGGTGAATTGACCGGAAAAAATCAGGTTAACGTGCTGCTCGTGGGAACCGATAATCGCGGAAGCGAAAGAGCCCGGGCCGATACGATCGCCTTGGTGAACGTTAATTTTCAGAACCAGGCGATCCAGATTTTATCGATCCCGCGGGACACCCGGGTAAAAATACCCGGCCGGGGTCTGGAAAAAATAAATCACGCCCATGCCTATGGGGGGATTGAATTGCTGCAAAGAACGGTCGAGGGGCTGCTCGATTCCCCAGTCGACTATTACGTAGAAACTGATTTTAAGGGTTTCACTAAAATTATTGACCAGTTGGGCGGCGTAAGCCTAAACGTGGAAAAGCGGATGTACTACCCGGAAGAAGACATTAACCTTAAACCGGGCCTGCAGACCTTAAATGGGGAAAAGGCGCTGGCCTATGTGCGCTACCGATCCGATGGGCTCGGAGACATCGGGAGAATAAAGCGCCAGCAGAAGTTTTTTCAGGCTGTCTATGAACAGCATTTGACCCTGGACACCCTGGCCAAAACGCCGCAAATTATTGGGCATCTAAATGATTATGTTAAAACCGATTTGCCGGTTTCAAACATGCTGCGCATTGCCAATGCACTGAAAGGCACTGATTTAGTTAATCTGCAGACTCATCTTCTGCCCGGCCGCTCGCAGACCATTAATGGCCTAAGCTATTGGATTGCGGATGATAACGCCACCCAGAAGCTGCTCGCTTCGATAACCAAGCCGAAAAAATAATCGTGGGTTATATTGGGGGGGCTGCATCGGGCGCTGCATCGGGCGCTACAAGTGAGGGTATTTGATTTGTTAATAAACTGAAAAATAAGGGATTAAACAAGGGATTATGTCTTTTTGACCGAACCTCTTAACACGCGTTAATTTATGTGTTATATTACAATAAATGCCAGTGAAAAGGGGGCGGGTCCCGTGGAAGAAAAAATGGACTTGATCCTGGAACAACTGCAGTTTATTCAAAGCCGAATGTTTAGTATAGACAGCAAACTGGAAATGCTTAAGCGGGGGCAAGAGCAAGTTAAATACGGATTGGAACGGATTGAAAGCCAACTGGATCAGACTGAAGCGGGTCTGGATAATTTGGAAGAGCTAACGGACAAAGGCTTTAGGGAGTTGAAGGCGGAGTTTTTGGAGCTGACCCACCGGCAACCGAGCCCGGAAGCTGATCAGCATAAAATAAGGAAAGTAATTTTTTAGCAGTGCCGCACTACTATCTTTAAAAAGGTCAACAAATCAAGAGGTCAACAAATCAAGAGGTTAACAAATCAAAATAATTATTTCGGTAACTGTATATGAGATTTTAGATCATAAATTAAGCAGTACAAGATTTTTGATAATTAAAATTAACCATTGGTTTTGGTTATAAATATGACCTGGTAAAGCAGATTTTGTTTTTGCCGGGGATATTGGCGGTCTTAAAGCGGGACCGCCTTCAATTTGCTCAAAAAAGGGAACTCGGGTAGAATAGCTAACAGAAAGAAAAAATGAGCGACGTTTGGCGTTCCCTTAAAAAGGTACAAAGCAGAAAAAGAAGCGGGCGAATCCGGGCGTGGCACTTCGAGGAGCCCCGCAGCACTAGTATTAGTTGGGAGCGCAATTATGGATACGAGTAAGTAAGGAGACTGCTTTGTGAAGACGGTAGTCTTATCTGGGTATTACGGCTTTAATAATGCCGGGGACGAGGCGCTTTTGGCCGCGATTACCGGAACCCTTCGGGAACTGGATTCGGAACTTAATCTAGTCGTTCTTTCCGCTGCCCCGAAACAGACGGAAAAACAACACGGGATCAAGGCCGTAAGCCGGGTGAATCCGACGGTTTTGGTGCGAACTCTTTGGCGGTCGGATCTTTTAATCAGCGGAGGCGGCAGCCTGCTGCAAGATGTAACCAGTTGGCGCAGCATTCTTTACTATTTGGGGGTAGTGACTTTAGGGCTCCTTACCGGAACCCCGGTCATGTTTTACGCGCAGGGAATCGGCCCGATTCGGCGCGGCTGGACGCGTTGGCTGACCCGGGCGATTGCAAACCGGGTTAAACTGATTACGGTGCGTGATGAAGACTCCCGCCGTGAATTGCAGGCTTTGGGGGTGACCAGGCCGCCGGTCTTGGTGACCGCAGACCCGGTGCTGGGGATGCCTAGGCTTAGCGATGAAAAATGCCAGCCCCATTTCCCTAAAAGGCGCATCGGTTTTGCGCTCCGCAATTGGAAAGGCCTGACCGGATTTAAAATTGCTGCGGCGGAGGCAGCCGATTGTTTTTGCCAGCAGGGATTTGAAGTAGTATTTATTCCCTTTCACTATCCGGATGACCTGGAAGCCGCCCGGGAGGTAACGGAGCTGATGCGCTGCCCCGCGCAGATTAACCAGGAACGCAACTCGGTTTGGGGCGTGATGCAGGAGATCCGTCAGCTTGATTTATTAATCGGAATGCGGCTGCACTCATTAATTTTTGCCGCCGCTCAAGGCGTCCCGCTGCTTGGAATCGCTTATGACCCCAAGGTCACCGGGTTTTTGGAGCAACTGGGGGAAAAGCCGGTCGGCCGGGTGGAGGATCTGACGGCAGAGCGATTGATTCAGGGAGTTAACGCATTAATTGAACGTCTCCCGGCAGCCCGCGCGGAGTTGCAGTTCGAATCCGCCCGC
>CAYXHK010000289.1:0-2684 GCA_964464665.1 uncultured Syntrophomonadaceae bacterium | reverse complement strand
AATCACATGCCGGCCTTGATCCAGGGCGCTCGTAAACACCATCGGTCCGCGCCCTAGCTCACCCACCCGGTCGGACGTCCAAACCAGCCGGTTATCGTCATAAATCTGCCCTTCCTGCGGATCATAGGCCAATCCTTGCAATACTACCCCGCCTTCAGTGGGGGAAAAGGCGGCTCCGGCTGCCGGCGTTTCAATCAATACCGCCGGGCCTTTCAGCGGAACCCGAAAGATTCCGCTCACCGCCGGAACGCTGCTGTTAATACCATCACTGGCGGTCACCCTGATTTGGGCCTGATTCCCGCCCGCAAGCAGGTCAAAATCCTGCACCCATTGGTTTTCCTCTAAATCGTAAGCCAGCAATTCCCACTCAACCCCATCCGGGGTGTATTCAACATCGTAGGAGAGATCTTCTCCGTCAGCATCTTCCCCAATCCAGGTGATGGTACTGGTGCCGGTCAGGTTTTGTCCCGCGATGGGGCTGGTCACAGCAACGGTTGGGATATAAGCACTTACTGAATTTTGGGCTAGAACATTATTATATTGATCAACGATTACAAACTTGGCAGTCTCCGCTGGAAAAGGCACCAGCACTTGGCTAAACGGGGCCGGATCAAGTTCTCGCGGCGGATTGGTACGGACAAAGAAGGTCGGTGTAAAACCGTTGCTGGCCAATACGGTGCCGGCTGCGTCGACTGCCTGAATCGTATAGGTGCCGGCTTGACTCACCACGGACTCAACCGTGTTGTAACTAAGCCAAGGCAGGTTAATCTCCACTTCACCGGCGCGGCTAACCCATCCGGAAGCTTCAACAATGCGGGTCCCTTCACTGACGTTCTGCGCAGTCATGCTCGGGGTGAACGATGCGGCCTTACTCGAAGCGGCCAAAGAGGCAAACAAATGTTTCCATATGGCGGGAGTTATCCAGTTCGCGCTTTGGGCCGCCCCGCTGCCCATAAATGAGATGGAATCCTCCAGCAAGCCGCGCCCGCCGGTATCATAAGGATGCAGATTTTCCGAGACTAACGCTCCCTGGGCACCCGGAAAAGGTTTCACCTTGGCATCCGTGGCAGTAACGGGATTTTCCGTATTCCAGTCCGTGCCCTGATACCCCAGGGGAGGTGAATTGACACTCAGGTTGTACGATCCATCTCGGTATTCGTCCCCAACATTATAGCCATGAGCGATTTCATGGGCTATGGTGGCCTGCATATCCTGATCGGAATTGACCACTACATTGGAGGGTACGCCATAGGTATAACCCTGTAAAATCTTGTTATCGGGCAGCCGGATCCCTTTCTCAATAAAGCCGATGATCTGATCATAGGGATTAGCCTTGTTTTGCCGTCTGTTTAAGGCCAGCCAGAGCTTATACTGTCCGGCGTCGGTGGTAATATCATATGCGGCAGAACTGGCATTTAAAAGGCTGCCCACCTTATAAGTAAAATCATTATAGGCCACCGGGTACACCTGGCGCATAAAGGCGCCCCCGTTCTTCCACTGATCCCCGGGCGTTTCAATGGTACCCGCATAGTTGGCTTTGACGGGCACAGCCAGCACCCTGAGTTTGCGTTGCTGCTGAAACTTGACCTGATCCAGGGTAAATTCCTCTGATCCTTCACCCAGCGTGGCGACAAACTTGTAAGTTCCTGCCTGCCAATTCCCGCAACTGGAACGGCTGGGCGGAATGAAGATCAAGGCATTGTTTTCAGTATCTTTTAAGAAATTGCTTAACGTCGCGATCTGGTTGCCATTACGGTATACCTCGACTTTGGCATCGGATTGGTCTTGGGCCTTGATATCATCCGGCAAAAAGACTTGAACAACCGTATCTTTGCCGGCCGCAAAATCAGTGGCCGGGTCAAAATCATCCTCATCCCGGTACTCATAGCGTCCCAGCGCCTGATTGGGCTGGATATCCTTCGCCTTGGGTTTACGATTGAATTCAAAAGTAATTTCAATAGAGGAGAGGCCGTCCGGCGAGTTAAAAGTATGCTGCACCGTTCCCTGACCCCGGTATTCACCGCTGGAATAAGTCAAGTCACCTTCTGCGATACTTCCTTCTTCCGTGTTGTAAATGCGGTCATACCATGCGTGCTCAGCCTGGCTCGGAGCCCCGTGTCCGGCATGGTCACTCAGATCTCCTGATTCAGAATGGCTGCCGTCCCAATCCGTCCAGTGCCTTTGATATGTACCCTCGGTTTCAAAATATTCATCGGCAGTATCATACGCAATAAAAAAGAAAGGAGAAAAACAGAGCCGGTAACGCGGAGGGTCGTTTTCCGATTGCGGCGGGATAATTTCCAGCCAGTCAATCGGGTTGTCGCCGGCTTCCTCATGCTCCTGAGCGGGCCAGCGATATGACCAGGTTTCAACCAGGGTGCTCTCGCCATCTTTCTTCTCCCATCCTTTTTCTGGCGTCCATCTTTCAAGTTCATTCAGGTACCAGGTAGTGTAATTGCCGTTCCCGCTACAGCTGCGGGAATATTGGTTTTCAACAATTGATTCAAAATAAGGGTTTCCGTCCATCGTTTTTCCGGTATTGGTCAAAGCGGTGGTACCGGCCAACGTCAGCGAAAACGAATCATTGCCATCATAACGGGCATAAACCTTGCCGTCTTCTTCGCGGACATCCTCGCTCGACCATTCGCGACTGGCACTGCCCTTAATCCGCCAGGTTATTTCCA
>CAYXHK010000288.1:0-2696 GCA_964464665.1 uncultured Syntrophomonadaceae bacterium | reverse complement strand
TGATAACGCCCGAGATATTAAACGCATGGGCAAGACCGTTGCGCAAATCAATCAGTTGGAACCTGAACTTCAGCAGCTAAGCGACGCCATGCTGCAGGCTAAGACGGGGGAGTTTAGGGAGCGCCTGGCTAAAGGGGAAGAATTGGATGATCTGCTGCCGGAAGCTTTTGCGGTAGCGCGGGAGGCTTCCCGGCGGGTGCTGGGGATGCGGCACTTTGACGTCCAGCTGATGGGGGGAATAGTGCTTCACCAAGGCCGGATTGCGGAAATGAAGACCGGTGAAGGAAAAACCCTGGTGGCTACCTTGCCGGTATACTTGAACGCTTTGACCGGTCAGGGCGTGCATGTTATCACGGTGAATGATTATCTGGCCCGGCGCGACAGCGAATGGATGGGCAAACTTTACAAGTTTCTTGGTTTATCCGTAGGGCTTATCGTGCACGGCTTAAACTACCGTCAGCGCCAAGAGGCCTATGCCGCGGATATTACTTACGGCACCAACAATGAGTTTGGCTTTGATTATTTGCGGGATAATATGGCTAATCAGATGGAGCAGTTGGTGCAGCGGGATTTAAACTACGCCATTGTCGACGAAGTCGATTCGATCCTGATTGATGAAGCCCGTACGCCGCTGATTATTTCCGGCGAAGCAGACAAACCGACGGATTTATATTTTACGATTGCCAAGATTATTCCGCGACTGAATAAAGATGCGGATTACAACGTAGATGAAAAGGCCAGCATCGTTACCCTGACGGATGAGGGGATGCAGCGCGTCGAGCGGAGTTTGGCCATTAACCAGCTTTTTGAAGGTGATCACATGGAGATTGTCCATCACGTTAATCAAGGCTTGCGGGCGCACGCCCTGATGAAACGGGACCGGGACTATGTGGTTAAAGACGGGCAAGTCATTATTGTGGATGAGTTTACCGGCCGGCTGATGTTTGGCCGGCGGTACAGTGAAGGACTACATCAGGCGATTGAGGCCAAAGAAGGGGTTAAGATTGAACGGGAATCCCAGACTCTGGCCACTATCACCTTTCAGAACTACTTTCGGATATATCGGAAATTAGCGGGCATGACCGGTACGGCGGTTACGGAAGAAGAGGAATTCCGCAAGATTTACGGGGTGGATGTGGTGGTTATCCCGACCAACATGCCGATGATCCGGGAGGATCACCCGGATGTTATCTATCGCACGGAAGAAGGCAAGTTTGCCGCTGTGGTTGAAGAGATAGACGATTGCTACCGCCAGGGTCAACCGGTGCTGGTGGGCACCATCTCGATTGAGAAATCGGAGCTTTTAAGCCGAATGCTCGGGAAACGCGGGATTAACCACCAGGTTCTAAACGCGAAATTCCATGAGTTGGAAGCCAGCATTGTGGCTCAAGCCGGGCGGCTGGGCGCGGTGACGATTGCCACGAACATGGCTGGTCGGGGTACGGATATTGTTTTGGGCGGCAATCCCGAGCATTTGGCCAAGTCTGAAATGCAGCGTCAGCTTAGGGCAGAGGCGCAGGCTCAAGGTGTGGCTGAAGAAGAATTGGAAGTCAATCCGCAGTGGTATCAGGAGATTCTGAAGCGCAGCAAGGCGGAGACGGATCGCGAACAGGAAGCGGTCCGCCAGCGGGGCGGTCTTCACATTGTCGGCACTGAACGGCACGATGCCCGGCGTATTGATAATCAGCTGCGCGGACGTTCCGGCCGGCAGGGCGACCCCGGTTCTTCACGCTTCTATATTTCCTTGGAAGATGATCTGATGCGTTTGTTCGGCACCGACATGATCGGGGGAATCATGGACCGTCTTGGGATGGATGATACTACTCCGATTGAACACAATATGATCTCGAAAGCCCTGGAAAACGCCCAGCGGAAGGTGGAAAACCGTAACTTTGACATCCGCAAAAATGTTCTGCAGTACGATGACGTGATGAATCAGCAGCGGGAAGTTATTTACGCGCAGCGCAAACAGGTGCTGTTTGGGGAGAACCTGCAGGACACGATTTTGGATATGCTGGAAAAAGTTATAGACTCAACGATCAATACGTATGCCGGGGATAGTCAGTACCCGGAAGAGTGGGACCTTGACAGTCTGTTGGAATTTGCCGAGCAGTGCTTCCTGCCGGGACACGAAATTACCCCGGCGGAGATCCGCGAGTGGACCCGAGCCGAGGTTCGGGAAGAATTCCTGGAACAGGCGCAGAATTACTATGCGCAGCGGGAAGCGGAATTAGGCAGCGAACAGCTGCGTGAGATTGAACGGGTCGTTATGCTAAGGATGGTCGACAGCAAGTGGATGGACCACCTGGACGCGATGGACCAGCTGCGGCAGGGAATCGGTCTGCGCGCCTATGGACAGCGGGACCCCTTGGTCGAGTATAAGTTTGAAGCTTATCAAATGTTCCAGGGGATGATTGACAGTATTCAGGAAGACACCATCCGTTGGGTATTTCGGGCGCGGATTGCACAGCCGCAGCAGCCCACGGTGCGCCGGATGGTGGAAAACCGGCAGGAAGAAACGGTCCGTCAGCCGGTCAAAGCCGAAAACAAAGTAGGGCGAAATGACCTTTGTCCCTGCGGCAGCGGGAAGAAATACAAAAAATGCTGCGGTAAGTCAGCTTAAGGCTGCCTAAGTAGGAAGAAACGGTCCGCCAACTGGCTAAGGATGAGAACAAAGTGGGCCGAAATGACCTTTG
>CAYXHK010000287.1:0-2719 GCA_964464665.1 uncultured Syntrophomonadaceae bacterium | reverse complement strand
AACCGTCCCGTGATACCCCACAATCTGCCCGCACCTGCTCCAGGGGCAGCCATTTACCATAATACGCCAGCACCATACAAAGAGAAGCCGCACCACATTCCAATGCTTCCATTTGCATTACCACCGGTACTTTTGCTACCTTTGCCATTGTCTCACCTGCTTTTACTTCACTTTCACAAAAGTGCAAATAAGGCTTCCCCAGATTCTACGCATTGTAAAAAGCACAATGCTGTAAATTCCGGCGCGCCGGCGCCAGAGGCTTGGCCCAAGCCCAGTTTTCTTTATAAAATCAGCTCATACGGCTTTCTTTCTTTGATCACAATTAATAAGTCGCAGTAGGAGCCGCTGGTCACCGATACGCTTTCTCCCTTTTTGGTTGACCACTTCAGTCTTCCTTCTGCTCTTTCCAAGGCAACCCTTACTTCCACCATGTTTCCTTGCGTTATGAGTCCCTGCACATACTGGATATGGCCAAAGGTTTGCACAATATCCTCTTCAGTCACCAGCTTTTCTCCGATGCTTTCCACCGTGCCGAAGATATAGCCGTATTCCTCGCGGGGAGCATAGTCCGGTGATACTTGTACTTTCATCCCGTCGCTCAGTCTTTTCGACACGCTCATGGGCACAAAGCAATAAACTGTTTCTTCTTCCCCTTCCTGAGCAAACGCCACACCGGTAAGCTGCGCCGTTTCCGGAATGCTGCCGACGCAAGCCCAGATGGCAACCGCTATCAGCAGGGCAAAAAGCCCTAACAGCACCGCCCAAACCCCTGGATTGGTGATTTTTACATATTCATTAAGCTGCTCCGGTGAGGATATCCTTTCTAATGAGCTTTTGCGGAAAATACTATTTTGCATGATTCGTTTCCCACCTCCCTCTTCCAGCCTGGTATCCCGGATCATGTTTGTCACAAGTCGATTAGTATATAAATGCAGTCCTGAAAAAATTCAACAATAACTACAAAATCCCTTCATAATGCGTCCATTAAATAAAAAAAGGGGGAAACTAACCCCTTTGTAGAAAATTTTATTCCTTTTGGACGACGCAGGGGAAAACTTTATTCCTTTACCCGTTCTACATATCCATGCAAAGTACATTCAAATATATGTGCAACTGCAAGATCTGCGCCCTCAGGCAAAGAAGTCCATATACTGCAATAGGGACAAGCCGGCTGAAAAACCGGGCCCGCAATGGAACCGCTTTCGTTAAAACATTTTCCCGGTCTGGGAAACTGTCCCTCCTGCAGACCGCAACCATGGTCTGCTCCTGTACCCCCGACGATACCCGTCAGCAATTCATCTTCCAATGGGATATTGATTTTTTTATCATTCACAATGATCACCCCAGACAAATACTGGCCTTGGCTTTATATTATATAACACAAAAGACTAACAAAACGGCTAACAAAACTAACTCTTTCCGAAACTTTTCATTTTTTTAGCCAAAAAGGACAAGATCTGCGCCCTCAGGCACAGATCCATATACTGATCATTTGAGTTCTTACCCGGATCCTTTATTACCCAGTTAATTTAACATAATTCGTCTTTGTTTGATAATCTTTCATCTTTTCCACCAAAGACGAATTGAAAGTTGCTATAATAGTCCTGAGCGAAAGAATAGGAGTCTAGGGATATGGCCAGCGTATCAAGTGTAAAAATTTCCGTTCCAACAAAAACTGCCGGCGAAATTATGCGCAATAAGCTCGTATCGGCAATTCTTGGCAGTCAAAAAAAACTTACATATATTCATGCCGGAGCGGGTTACGGCAAAACTACCCTGCTGACACAGGTATCCAATACTGCGGAAAACGCTGTCTGGCTCACATTGGATGGAGAAAATGACATTTTCTTCTTTCTCGGCCTCTTAAGTGAAGCCATCCACTATACTTTCCCCTGCTATGAGCTTAATTTCTCCCAATACCTCCCCTTTGAGGGGAAAAACAATTTTATCACCATCCTGGCTAATGCGCTCATCAGCAGCATTGAAAATATTGCCCAGGATTGTATGGTTGTGCTGGATGATCTGCATACCATACAAGACAAGAGCATTAAGGATTTCATCATCCGCCTCATAAAATACAAGCCTGAAAATATCCGGATCTGCATGGGCAGTCGGGAAACTCCCTGGCAAGAGTTTGTACCTTTGCAGGCCAGGGGTAATATTTTTGAACTCACCCAAAAAGAACTTGCCTTCACCAGAAAGGAAGCAGCCCAAGTGCTGGGCTTTGAGGATGAAAATATCTATGCCGTCACAGAAGGATGGCCTCTGGGAATCGGCTCCTTCAAGGTACTTTGCGAAAACAGCGTGGACCTTGGTGATATCCTCGCCCAGGGAAATCACATTTTAGATTCCTACCTTTTTTATGAATGCACCAGCTGCCTGTCCGGCGAGATGATAGATTTCCTTAAAACCTCAGCCTGTTTTGAGGAATTGGACCCGAAAATGCTGGATGCGGTTACCAACAAGAAAAACTCTGTTCCGCTCTTAGATAGTCTGGTAAACCAAAACATATTTACCACCAAGACGAAGGATGGGCTATTTCGTTACCACACACTTTTCAGGAAGCACTTGCTAAAAGACATGGAGGCCTTTCCACAAAGACAGCTCCAGCAAAATGCCGGGTTATATTACTATGAGCAAAAACAGTATTCCCAAGCTGCCAAATACGCCATGTTTTCTAATGACCACGAAATGCTGGAGAAAATTATCCTGGCCAGCT
>CAYXHK010000286.1:0-2739 GCA_964464665.1 uncultured Syntrophomonadaceae bacterium | reverse complement strand
CTGATGGTAATGGGCTTTTAAGTATTTGGCGCCATTTGCCGTACAGTAGATCGGCGTATCCGGGATATGCCGCATCAGTTCCGGCAATGCCCCGCTGTGGTCGCTCTCCGAGTGGTTGGCGATAATATAGTCGATTTCGGTCAGGGGCAGTTCGGCCTTTAAGTTCTGCACGAATTCCGCGGCAAAGGGAGACCAGACCGTATCGATGAGCACGGTTTTTTGATCCCTGATCAAATAGGAGTTATACGTTGATCCTTTATGGGTCGAGTATTCTTCCCCGTGAAATGTTTTTAGTTCCCAATCGACTTTACCCACCCATTCTACCCGGTCTTTTATGTTGAAACCCATCTCTTTTGACCTCCGTTCCTTTGTTCCTTCAGTCCTTTATTGTTAGTATGGCATATTGATTATAGTATATAATAACATTACATGAATTTTAATGCAGGTTTATCAGGTTTATTAAGAATAGGAGGAGATCTTCTAATGGACCTTACCGCACTTTTTAACCTTTCTTACGGGATGTATGTAGTTTCAGCCAAGCAAGGTGAGCAGTACAATGGCCAGATAGCCAATACGATTTTTCAGATTTCAGCAGATCCCCCCACCATCGCAATCAGTATCAACAAACAGAATCTAACCCACGAATTCCTGCAAACGGAACCGATTTTTACAGTATCTGTTCTGGCAAAGGATACCCCGCTGGATTTGATTGGCCGCTTTGGGTTTAAATCCGGGCGGGAAACAGAAAAGTTTGCCGGAATTGATTTTAAACTCAGCCCCGGCGGTGTTCCCTATCTCACTCAGAATTGCTTGGCCTATTTGGAAGCAAAGATTACCCAAAAGCTGGATGTTGCCACGCATACCCTTTTTATAGGCCAACTGACCGAGGCGGCGGTTTTAACCCCAGGTGAACCAATGACCTACGCCTTTTACCACCAGGTAAAAAGAGGGGCCACCCCACCGAGTGCGCCCACGCACCTCGCCCAAACAAACCTTGCCCAAACAGATACCTCTCCCGTTGCAGGGAATAACCCAAAATACGAATGTGACGTGTGTGGTTATGTCTATGACCCGGCCTTAGGGGATCCGGATAATGGGGTAGAACCGGGGACCGCCTTTGCCGATTTGCCGGCCGAATGGGTCTGTCCGATCTGCGGCGCTGACAAAACCGAGTTCAGTGAACTGACTTAATAAACCGGTCAGTGCGCTTTTTAATTGAACTTGGTATTTGCCGGGAGCCTTGCCTCTTTCAACGTTTTATCAGCTAACGTTATATCAGCCTTTAGCTGCCGTTTTGCTGTTTTTGCTGTTTTTGCTGTTTTTGCTGTTTTTGCTGGGGGATAGCCTTATCCCCCTTAATTTTTTTGTTTCCTTCCTATTATTTCTGACTGGTTATTTGTCCGGACAGTTATTTTTGATTAACAGTCTCGCGTGTACCTTTTCCTTTATTTAATTTTTAGTTCTGTCTGGTTATGCTGCCAGTACTCTTCTAAGGTCCCCCCTATTCCCGCGATTTCTTGGGCCGCAGTCCGGCCTACATAACGAAGATGCCAAGGCTCGTACTGGTAGCCGGTAATTTCCTCCTTCCCCCGCGGAAAACGAATGATAAAACCAAATTCCGGGGCCCGCTGGCTTAGCCACCGGCCTTCCCGAGTATCCCCGAACGATTCGGTCAGCTTATTTTCTACCACGGCACAGGTAACGTCCATGGCTAAGCCGGTTTGGTGTTCACTTTCCCCAGGCCGGGCACTGGAGCGATTAGCCGCGGCACCCCGTTCATGGTAATTACGCGAAAAAATCTGCGCCTGCCGGTCATAAGAACGATAACCGGAAGCGCCAAGCAAAATGAGGTGCTCTCGCTCTGCCTGTTTAAACAGCGCTTCCAGTGCCTCTGCCGCCTCAAGGCGCAGCATTTTTTTCGGGTCTTCCTCTGGGAAGGAAAAGCGCACCTTAGGCACTGCCAAGTCCGGGGGAACATAATCCGCAGCCAGCGTATTCGACTTGTTGACCAGCACCAGGATCGCCCGGGGGTCTGGTGCCAGCCGGTAAGCTTTCTCGTCTAATTGATGTAAAAGCGCCTGGATTTTTGCTGGCTGAAAATCCGAAGTTTTATATTCAGGATATCGCTCCAGCAGCTTTTCGGTAATTTCCGCCGTTCTGGCATCATAAACCCCACTGAGCTTTAACTCAAAACCCAGCTTGACTAAGGCTTCCTGCATTGATTTAACTTCCTTGCCCGCTTCTCCCATCAACTCTCCCCCGGCAACTGATTTTTCCGCTCCCCGGTAATCGGGATTATTTGGCTCTGTATTGGAATTGTTCGGCTTTGTATTGGGATTATTAAACTTTGTATCTGGGGGCTTTTCCCCGGCTGCTTCACCTGGCTGAACGCCGCTAGCCCCCGTTTCGACTGCTTCGACTGCTTCGACTGCTTCGACTGCTTCGGGTAAGGGCACGCTCGCCGGCGGGGTCAAAGCGGTTGGGGCTGGGTCAACTTCCGCATTCGTTGCCGCTTTGGCGGACAGGAAGGAAAATGAAGCGACCAGCAAGGAACCGATAAGCAGGTAAGCAAACTTTATTTTAAGGTCTGGGAAATTAGCCGCCAGGTATTGTTCCACATGCTGGCGCAGATCCCGATCATTTTCTTTGCTGATTTTTCCGAAGGGCCCCGCAAATTCAGGACTGATTTCCAGATATAATAATACAACATAACCGTCGTCTTCTTTTATCAGTTTATGT
>CAYXHK010000285.1:0-2749 GCA_964464665.1 uncultured Syntrophomonadaceae bacterium | reverse complement strand
AGGGGGTGACCCCCGACGGCTTCAGCCGCAGCTTCGGCCAAGTTGCCCACCAAGACACTGTGATGGTAAGTTCCGGGTGCTTCAAGAAGCAGGCGCTTTAGCAAAGAGTGATTGGGATTGGCCAGTTCCAAAAGCCGAATCGAACTGGTAATCCCAAAAAGGGTTTCTAAATAAGGGAGAATACCAATGGCTAAAACCCCGGATAACAATCCGTTGAGCAGTCCAAAAAAAGTACCCCAGAGAATTTTCAGCCAGGTGGAATCGTAAGCCAATAAACCGGCAGCCAAAATCACCACGACGTTGGCCCCCCCAATCAGCAATCCGCCTCTGGCCAGATCCCAGCCCTGATCCACTTTGGAAGCACCGTAAACCCCGACCAGCCCACCAACCATAGCCACAATCATGAACGAAACATCATGCTGCCCGGCGATTATGCCCACAAAAATACTCATAATAATGGTAGCTAAGACGCCCAGCCGGCTGTTAAACAAAATCGAAATCAGCATCGAACCGGCGGCCATTGGAATCAAATAACAGATGGTAGATGAGGCTTCGGGCCGGTCACTGAAATTAATGGCTGCCACGCCCCGGGCCGCCAGCAGGGTAATAATGAACAGCAGACAAAGGAGCACCACCAGGCGTTCACTGGCCAGAATCTGCGGATAATATTGTCGCAGAGAGATAATACAGACCGCCATTACAACCAAAACTAACAGGGCAAAACCAGCCAGGGTGACCCAGGCCGATTTGGTCTGCAGCAAACCCAACTGCCGCAGAATCTCCAGGGATTCCGGCGTAACCGGGTCTCCTTTGCGGACAATAACTTGTCCCTGTTTAATCGTTCGCTCAACCGGTAAAACCTTATTTTGCGCCTCTACCACTAATTGATCTGTAGCTTCCTGATTGAGGACGAGGCTTGGTCTAATCGTATTCTGCAAAATAACGGTAACCCAATCACGGTAGGTACTTTTAAGGCTTGAGCGATTCGCCTCAATGCCGGTCTGATCCCGAATCTCCTCTAAATCCTCTTCCTTTATGGGACGGGCCATCAGGATCTCGACTAAGCGTTCGCTTTCACTGTTCAATGTCGCATAGATTGTCTCGTCAGCCTGGAGCACGGTACGCAAAGTTTGCTCTTTGAGGACTTCATTTACTGGGACCTCTTGGTAAAACTGCGCCTGGATAATTTCATTGGCCTTCGTTAATTTAGCCTGTTCATCCAGTTCCGACTGCAGCTGCAATCCTTGAATCTGAGCATGGATAAGATTAACCGCCTGCAGAGTATTGCTTTTGGCTTTGGGATCTTCCTGGTAAACCTTTTGTACCGAAGCAGCGGCCTGCCGTTTTAATTCCGCAGTCCGGACTTCGTCCACAAGGACTACGCCCCGGGGAGAGGTAATATCCAGCGGACTGATCTGTCCCTCTATCAAATTTAAAGCTTGGGGATGAAAATTGGTAAACAAAATTAGAGTGGTCACTAAAAAGAACCCCACTCCAAGCATAATTCGGCGATTGGTAGTATTACGTATAGCACTGACCAAATACTGCCCCAAAAAAGCGAACAGTCTTTTAGCCCCGGTCAGAGCATTCATCCTCTTCACCCCTAGCTTTGGGTTTCAAATCTGCCGTATCGTCCCAATTCTCGTAAGCCATAATTATCTTTTGCACCAACTGGTGCCGCACCGTATCTTTGGCGGTCAAATACTGGAAAGATATCCCCTCTACGCCCCGTAAAATCGCCTGGATCTTGATCAATCCCGAATTGTTGTCCTTCGGTAAATCCACCTGAGTAATATCCCCGGTGATCACCGCTTTGGAGCCAAATCCCAAACGGGTCAAAAACATTTTCATCTGCTCCGGGGTAGTGTTTTGCGCCTCATCTAAGATAATAAATGCGTCATTTAAAGTCCGCCCCCGCATATAAGCCAGCGGAGCAACCTCAATAACCCCTTTTTGCATGTGCCGCTGGGCAATCTCCAAGCCCAATACATCATACAGCCCATCGTATAAAGGACGAAGATAAGGGTCAACCTTGTCCTGCAGATCCCCCGGCAAAAATCCCAGTTTTTCCCCGGCTTCTACTGCTGGTCGAACCAAAACGATCCGACCAACCGCTTTTTTCCGCAGGGCTTCAACGGCCATGACCACGGCCAGATAAGTTTTGCCAGTACCAGCCGGGCCAATCGCAAAAACAATATCGTTTTGCCGCACCGCCTGAATATATTGCTGCTGTCCTAAAGTCTTGGCTTTAATCGATTTTCCCCGCGAGGTGGTCAACACTACCTCGCCTAAGGTCCCGGCCGCGTCTTTCGACTGTCCGGCCCGAACTAATCCCTGGGCATAGTTCACATCCGTAATCCCGATGGTATTTCCGGCCCGCACTAAAGCCAGGAGATGCTGAAACACCCCTAAGGTCTCTTCTACTGCCTCGGGGCTGCCGCTTATCTGAATGTCGCCTCCGCGTACCACTACTTTAGCGGAACTGCTCTTAAGCAGGTGGCGCAGATTTTCATCTTGCTTCCCAAAAAGTTCGACGGCCTCAAGACTATCATTAATGGTAATGTGCGCCTCAGTGCCAATATTACTCAGCTGCTTCAACCTCCTAAAATTCCATAATGATTAAAGGGTCGAGTCCTTATAAACAAGGAGAAACTAGAAACTGCTTTGGCCCTATTATACACTAAAACCGCTTAGATAGTCACTTTCCGCTTAAACTTAGGGATAACTGAACAATTTTTCCTGACCAATC
>CAYXHK010000284.1:0-2752 GCA_964464665.1 uncultured Syntrophomonadaceae bacterium | reverse complement strand
GAAGCGGAAAGCGATGAATCAGGAATCCCGCGACTTTAGTCGTGGGAGGTTCAAGGTTTCTCGAAAATAGATTTTCGTCAATGTTATTTTTTGCGGTATGAATTATAATAAAGTCATCGTATACTAAACAGGATGCGAAGGGGGATATTATTATGACACAAACCACAACAATCCACGACCAAACAGAACTGCCGGTGTCGGAGCTTTCTAAGCTTTCTGATGAAGAGCTCATTGACATCATTCTGGATACTCATCACATGTCGGAGCGAGGCTTATGGAAGGAACTGGATAAGCTTGTCAATTTGATTTTGCTCGTCCATTATGAACATGGCAAGGAATTACTGCTTAGGGTGCATCGAAGTTTCAGCGAGTTAAAGATGGAGCTAGAGGAGCATTTTGCTAAAGAGGAGCAGGAACTTTTCCCGGCGATGTTGAAGGTAGATAAGACATCGGAAGATCTGGCAGCTATCCGGTCACTTATCAGCGAATTGGAAGACGAGCACGAGGTTATCGAAAGGATTGCTGAGCGTTTAATCAAGGAGACTAGCGATTTTACCCCACCCGAGTACGCATGTCCTACCGTTAAGAATGTTTATCAGAAGCTTCAAGAGTTAGTTGATGATATTTTACGGCATTTCGCTAAGGAAAATGGTGTTTTATTCAAGCGTTACTAATTATAAAAGCTAAAGTATAAATGTGCGTTACTAATCATTAAAAGCCATAAGTTCAGTGTTCGTTACTAATTAATAAAGCGAAAAGTCGTGAAAAGTCTAAAGCAAAAAATGAGAAGTTGTGAAAAAATGAAAAGTCAAATGTGCGTTACTAATTATAAAGCGAAAATCTAATGTTAGCGAAAATCTAATATTAAGGAGGGATAACTGATATGGCAAAAGCAGAATTTCAATTAGAGCCATTAACCTGCCCGACCTGCGTTAAAAAAATAGAATCCACCCTGACCAAGGCTAAAGGAGTTGATTCGGTAAGAGTATTATTCAACTCCAGCAAGGTAAAAACGGAATTTGATGATACCCAGACGAATGCGGAAAAATTAAAACTTACTATTGAAAATTTAGGTTATTCAGTATTGGCTTCGAAAGGCTCTTGATTATCCGTCCAGCTGCCATGGCCTAGATAAATATAGGTCATGGCTTTTTTAATGCAAGCTTGATTGGGGGGGATGAAGATGATTAAACAGATTAATGAACACAAAAATCAGATTACGGCAATATCCGGGATTCTGATCGTGCTTGGCTTCCTGCTTCCTTTCGTAGGATATGAAAGATATAAGGATCTGGCTTTGATCACGGCGACATTGATCGCTATTGTTCCGATCGCCATCAGGGCTTTTCAGGCGTTGAGCATGAAGGCCTTTAGTATTGAATTACTGGTGACGATCGCTGTCGCTGGTGCCCTTTATATACATGAGTACACCGAGTCTTCGGTGGTGACGTTTTTATTTTTATTTGGTGCCTACTTGGAAGCGCGCACCCTGGAAAAAACCCGCTCTTCCCTAAAAGCGCTGGTGGATATGGCGCCGCAGGAAGCGGATGTCATTCGTGATGGGGAGAATTTGACGATACCAGTGGAGGAAGTCGTCATTGGTGATCGGGTTATTATCCGCTCCGGCGGTAAGGTCCCGGTTGACGGCAGTATCGTGTCCGGCAAAGCGACCTTGAATGAAGCGGCTATTACCGGCGAATCGGTGCCGGCCACGAAAGAGATTGATGATAAGGTTTTTAGCAGCACAATTGTTGATAATGGTTATATAGAAATTATCGCGGAAAAGGTTGGGGACGATACTACTTTTGCCAAAATAATCGAGCTGGTTGAAGAAGCACAGGAATCTAAATCAAAAACCCAGAAGTTCTTGGATAAATTCGCCAATTACTATACACCGGCTGTTGTTGTCTTATCGATAATCGTCTATATTCTTACTTTTAATCTCCATTTGGCAATCACTTTCTTAGTTGTGGCCTGTCCGGGTGCCTTGGTCATCGGTGCGCCGGTGTCTGTTGTTGCCGGGATTGGGAATGGCGCTAAACACGGGGTCCTGGTCAAAGGCGGAGAGGTTGTGGATCGTTTATCCAAGGTTGATACAGTCGTCTTTGATAAAACCGGTACCCTGACGAAAGGTAAGCCGGAAGTAACCGACATTAAAAACTTCTCCAATCTGGAAAACGGCGAATTGCTCAGATTGGTGGCAATAGCGGAAACCATTTCGGAGCATCACTTAGGGCAAACGATTGTCAAGGAAGCGAATAAGCGGAATCTGAGCCTTGAAGGGGAATTGCTTGACGGTGAAGTGATTAAAGGCAATGGAATCCGGGCCCAGGTTGACGGATTGGTTCTGGCGATCGGCAACCGTAAGTTAATGGAGGCTGAAAATATCCAGATCGATGATGCGGTCTCAGCTTATGCCCTCAAGCGTGAAAAAGCCGGAAACACGGCAATATTCGCGGCTGTAGACGGCCAAGTTGCCGGTATCTTCTCCATAGCTGATCAGATCCGGGAAGATGCGCACCGGGCTTTAGCGGAACTGAGAAAAAGGGGCGTCAATAAGATGGTCATGCTGACCGGGGACAATAAGCACACGGCCGAGCTGGTTGCCAATGAACTCGGATTAGATGAATTTCAGGCGGAATTACTGCCGGAAAACAAGGTGGAATATGTCAAAAAGCTGAAAGCTGACGGACATGTAGTGGCCATGGCCGGGGATGGGATCAATGACGCGCCGGCTATTGCCACGGCGGAT
>CAYXHK010000283.1:0-2799 GCA_964464665.1 uncultured Syntrophomonadaceae bacterium | reverse complement strand
GCATCCTCGCCCTCTGGCCTATTCATTATACGCTGAAAACAACGGCCCAGCCATCCTAATAAATTGGAAATTCTTTGTCTGATCATCCGCTTTGGGGCCTTAGCGGCGATATCGTATTGGAACCTTCGGGGGCTTTTAGCCTTAGGCGCTTTGCTCCATTTTAGCCTAAATGGCGCTCGACCTGGCGGATGATCTCCCCGGCGATCTCTTTAAGCTCTGTTTCATCCGGGCCTTCCACCATTACCCGGACCAACGGTTCCGTACCCGAAGGCCGCACCAGCACCCGGCCGCTCTCTCCCATCCGTTCGGACGCTTTACGTATACTCTCCTGCACTGGCTCGCAATTATCCAAAGCGTTCTTGTCTTTGACCCGGACATTCACCAGGACCTGAGGCAGCCGGGTCATCTGGGCCGCCAGTTCGGACAGCGGCAGACTGGTCTCCCGCATGACCGACATCAGTTGAAGCGCGGTCAAGATGCCATCCCCGGTTGTGTTGTGCTCCAAAAATATGACATGCCCGGATTGTTCGCCCCCCAGTTTAGCCCCACTTTGCAGCATTTCTTCCAAAACGTACCGGTCCCCGACTTTCGTCTCCCGGGTATTAAGGCCGGCCTGTTTTAAGGCGAGATGCAGCCCCAGGTTGCTCATCACCGTGACCACCACGGTGTTTAAAGGCAAGCGGTTTTGCTTGGCCAGGTGCATCCCGCAAATGACCATGATGAAGTCCCCGTCGATCAGGTTTCCTTTTTCGTCAACCGCGATCACCCGGTCTGCGTCACCATCATGGGAGACCCCCAAGTCCGCCCGGTGCTCGAGCACTGCCTCCTGCAGCACCGCCGGATAAGTCGAGCCGCACCCGGCATTGATGTTGATCCCATTCGGCTGGCAGTTAAGCGGGATCACCCGGGCCCCGAGTTCGGCAAACAGCCGGGGGGCTGCCCCGTAAGCCGCGCCATTGGCGCCGTCCACTACCACGGTCAGGCCTTTAAGATCATCTTTAATCGTGCTTTTCAAGAAATCGAGATACCGCTCCATAGCCCGGGCGACCTCGTACACCTGGCCTACTCCTGCGCCCACCGGCCGCGGCAGGTTGTCTTCCGCAGCCAAAACCAGGCTCTCAATTTGGTCTTCAACCGCATCGGGCAATTTATAGCCGTTGCTGGCAAAGAATTTGATCCCGTTGTCCTCGACCGGATTGTGCGAAGCTGAAATCACGATCCCAGCCGTGGCGCCAATGGACTTGGTCAGGTAGGCAATTGCCGGTGTAGGCAGCACGCCCACCCGGTAAACATCCGCTCCTACGGAACAGATCCCGGCCATTAAAGCGGCTTCCAACATGTCTCCGGATATCCGGGTGTCTTTGCCGATCACGATCTGCGGTCGGTCAACTTGCTGGCTGAGCACATAGGCTCCGGCCCGGCCCAGCCGAAAAGCTGTTTCCGGGGTAAGACCGGTATTGGCTACGCCCCGTACCCCATCAGTTCCAAATAGAATCCCCATCCACACACTACTCCCTTTTTTAAAATATCGTTTTTGCGGCAATCATTTTGGGCAATCTGTTTATTTAATTTTACTTGATTTTTTGTTTTGTTTTTTTATTATTTATTCTCTAATCAGCCCCGGATGGTGTCAAAATGACGGTAATCTCCGCGGGGCTGACCCTGGCCAGAGTTATATCCTTAGTTATATCATTCGGCAGAGTGACTGAAACCGGCACCTGGTGTTTACCGGCGCTCAGACCGGTCAGGTTTACCTCAGCCACCAAGCCCGAGTCTGACGGATCAAGTTTATCGATCGCCTCCGGCGAGCCCGCTACCCGAACTGTTACCTCGGCTGGCTGCAGCTCAGCCTGCAGGCCGCTCGCCAAACCGCTCGGCTTGACCTCCAGCGGCCCCAGATCCTGCTCCTTACTCAAACGGGCCACCCTTACCACCAAAGTTACCTGCGCCGGTTCGATCCCGGCAAGCCCTTCGGGCAGACTCAAATGCGCTGGATAAGCCCGGGTCTGGTCGATGCCGCTGATATCCAGGGGCGGTGTCTGCACCTCGTCAAACCTCGCCAGGATCTCCGCTGGACCAATCAGATCAACTTTATCCGGTTCGACTGAAACCCCCGCCACCTGAAAACCGGCGGCCGGCGCGCCGACAAGCACGGCTTTTACCGGAACGGCTTTAAGCGGCTGTTCCCGGATGACCGGCACAAAAACCTCGACCTGAGCCGGGGAGAATTGCAAACCTTCCACCAAAGCCCCATTGCGGTCGTAAGCCTTTACCGGCAAACTCTCCGTTAAACTGCTCTCCGTATCGCGCAGATCCAGGCTGATCGTTGCGCTCTGCACTTTTTCCAAAGCCTCTTTTCCCCCGCTGATCAGCACCTGGGACGGTTGGAGCGTGGGGGTCATGGCCAGCCAACCGTCAGCTGTTTTGCCGGTGAGCTTAAGGTCGACCGGGAACTGTTTACCCAAACCCGGGGCTAACTTTACCTGGACCCGGTTCGGCTTCACATTGACCAAAGTCACCCCAGCCGGCAGATTGACCCGGACCGGGAGCAGGATCTCCCCGGGCGCCAACACATCGTTTAAATCAAGATAAGCGGCTAATTCCGTGGCATTCAACCCCTCCGTGCTGCCTCGGATAGTAATCTGCACTCGCGGCAGTTCTTCCGTTATCAACAGACCGCTTTCCAGGTTGCGGATCCCCAGAGGGATATCGTCAAACACCCGGTCGTGGATCAGGCCTCGCTCAGCACTAGCCGCGTAAAACCATAACAGAATGGCTAATAAGACCGCCAATAATTTG
>CAYXHK010000282.1:0-2803 GCA_964464665.1 uncultured Syntrophomonadaceae bacterium | reverse complement strand
TTGGTTGTCGGGTTCGCTTACGCTTATTCCAGTTGCTTTTCCCGTTTCTTTTTCGTTAATTTTAGAAGAACCTAAAACTTAAGGCAGAAGAGCTTAACACTTATCTATAGAAGAACCTAACACTTAAGTTAGAAGAATCTAAAACTTAAGTTAGAAGAACTTAGCTTACTTAAACTTTCTAAAGATGGCAGGTGAACCGTTTTGCGGGCTTTTATTATGGATATTATCCGCACGCGGATTAAAAAACGTAATATTGCGGCCACTTTAATACTGTCAATTTTATTAATTACTGCGAGTGTTTCAATTGCATATGCTGGTGCACATGCCGCCTTTTACTTTTCCATTCCATATGACACGTCAATTACTGTTTTATCAAATTTATCAAAGGTGAAAAACAACATACAGCACCTGCTTACGCAGTCTAAACCGGACGAAAAGCTGGAGTTTGGCAAGGTCTTAAGGGAGGATACGTATAACGACAGCGCCAAGCTGATCTATACCGAAAACTGCACCCGCCTGGTCAATTATGCGGACGGCTATTCAATAGATTTTACGACCGACAGTGTTTTTGATTTTGACTATGCCCCGCTTTATACTCGGGTCAAATTTCCTGATGCTCAAATAATTATTTCAGCGGAGAGATCGCCCTACGCGGATGTGGATGAGTATATCCGTCACTATCTGAACCGTTTTATTACCAACGAAGATTATCAAAAGGGAAACAGCATTCAAGTTTTAGAGGATTCTACCCGTATGATCGGGGAACACGAAGTGCGGGTTATCAGCGTTCAGCTGAACAACTCAGGCGAGGCGGAGTATAATATGTATCGTTTTGCCACGATTAAAACCTCAACGCAGGATTTTTACCGGTTTTTAATAAAATATCGCAGTACAAATTCCAAATTTGCTGCTCAAAGCGATGAATTTTTAGCCACCTTCAATTATTTCGGCCGGGAAAACAACGCCCGTTATAACGTCAATTTTCATCCCGTACTGCCGGATAATTGGAGCATAGAAACCCGGGCGGCATATGACACAATAACTAACGGAAACCAGCTGCGATGGGGAATTTTTGCGGAGGACATATACGGTAAGGGGATAGATGTAACCATACCGGAAATAGAGCAAAAAATTGATTACAAATTTGACCTGACGCTCGCCTATCTCCATTTTGGCGCCGAGTTTCCGCTTGAGTTTATGCGGAAAAACTATGATAACGGGAAAACGGTAGAGTTGACGTATCAAATAACCTCGTCAAATAATGAAAACCTGATGGGCTACACGCCAAACCTTGATATATACCGAGGTATTAAGGACGAGGAGATACGTAAGTTTGCACGAGGGGCAAAGGAATTCGGGCACCCGTTTCTGTTTAGGCTCAACAACGAAATGAACTCCGACTGGACTAGCTATAGCGGCATTGTAAATTTAAGTGATGCGGATATTTATATCAGTAACTGGCAGCGGGTTTACCGGATTTTTGCCGAGGAGGGCGTTAATAACGCGATCTGGATTTTCAATCCCAATGATAGAAATTTCCCGCCCTGCAAATGGAATAATCATGTTGCATACTACCCGGGCAACGACTATGTGCAAATGCTCGGTGTAACGGGATATAATACCGGTACGTATTATAAGCAGGAAAACATGGAGGGATGGCGGGAATTTGAGGCGATATATGATGAGGTTGTCGAAAGCTATTCGCCCTTTTACTCAGAATTCCCCTGGATAATTACGGAATTTGCTTCAAGTTCAATCGGCGGCAATAAGGTTAAATGGATTAATAACATGTTTTCCGTTTTGCCTAAATATCCCTTAATCAAGATCGCCGTATGGTTCAGCTCTGCGGATTATGACCCCCGGCCAGGGAAGGAGGGTGTTGTGTCGCGCCCTTACTGGCTGGATGAAACACCGCGGACGCTGGAGGCATTCGGCAAGGGCGTCAGGTGAGCGGTTGAATGGTTATTGCTGCTCAAACACATCTATCAAAAAGATTTTATCAACAGTCAGAATTTATCAACGGTCACTAAGGTGGCCGTTTTTTAGCCTTGACAGAGGGTTTTAACAGGGCGGTGGCGAATGAACTAAAAAAGGAAATGACTGAAAACAGAATTAATTGCAAAATGTGTTCCACAATATTCGCACTACCCTTTAAGTCATGTTTTATGGGGGCGTATCATGCTTATTCCGATAGAAAAAAACGTGTACCTCGTTCAAGGCCAGAAACCATCGCGTTTTCCTTACTGCAACTGCCTGCTGATTGAAGATGAGGTGCGGACTATTATCGATACCGGTCTGGAACGAGAGGATATTCCAGAGCTTAAACCGGAGTCGATTGAACTCATCCTAAACAGCCATGGACACGGGGACCACATCAACGGTAACCGGGCCTTTCCGCATGCCAAGGTGGCGGTACACCAGCTGGAGGAGGATTCCCTGCGGACGCCCGAGGCCTTTGGGGACAGTTTGGGGCTGCACAAATGGGTTGAGCTGATGCCGATTCCTTTAAACTTTAAGGTAGATTTTGATCATCCGGGAAGCGTTTTGAACATTAAGGATTCCCGGGTCGTCCGTTTTCCCGAATCGCGCGTGGATTTTACCTTTGGGGAGGGGGATCAGCTCCATTTGGGCAAGCTGACCCTGACGGTGCTGCATACCCCGGGCCACTCTGCGGGACACTCGTGCTTTTATTGGGAAGCAGCGGGCATCCTATTTTCTACGGATATCGATCTGGCTTACAGCGGCCCTTGGTACGGCTCGAAAAGCGCTGACCTGGATGACTTTATCGCTTCAATCAAGCGCA
>CAYXHK010000281.1:0-2832 GCA_964464665.1 uncultured Syntrophomonadaceae bacterium | reverse complement strand
GTTTTTTAATCACCTGCTAAAAAGTGTGGAGAGGGAGCATTTGATTCCGGAGCTTAAAAGCCTCAATTCCGCGATGCTGGCCGGGGCTAATGAACAGTACCAAAGCCTTAAGGGGACCGCCTGGGAAAATGCGGCCCTACGGAATCTGGGCTTTTTTGCGGTCGGCAGTAAGCTCCTGGATCCGAATACCCAGATACCGGCGACGGTGAGTGCCGTGGTTAATCAGGAATTGGAGCTGATAAGTAAACACGCCGGGATAGAGATATCGCCGGTACTGAACTTAGGGGTGGTCAACCTTGACCCGCTGGAGGCTTTGAAAGAGGACTATACGCAGTATATTCCCCGGGGCCACTACACCAGTTCTGAAGACTTGAAAAATTATTTTAAATCTATGATGTGGTACGGCCGGATGACTTTTAGGGTGAAGGATGCGGATGAAACCCGGTCTGCCGTTTTAATGACCCTGGCCTTAAATCAGGGAGAAAACGCCCGCAGCTGGGAACGGATCTACCAGCCGACCAGCTTTTTCGTGGGCAAGAGCGATGACCTGGGGTATCCCCAGTACGCTTTGCTATTAAAGGAAGTCTATGGTGAGGCGGCCGCCCTGCCGCAGGTGACCGGGGGAAGCGAGGAGCAATGGGCGCAGTTTTTAGACAAGGTCAAGAAACTCGATCCGCCGGCCCTGAATTCGATTCCCATCTTTGACGCTGAGATCCAGCCGGACCGGGAACGGGAGATCAAGGGGTATCGGTTCATGGGGCAGCGTTTTACCCTGGATGCGGCGGTCTTTCAGCGGTTAATTTACCGGGAGGTCGGGGAAAACGGCCAGGGAGAAAGGCGGATGTTGCCTAATGGCTTGGATATTCCCGCGGCCATGGGTTCAGGCGCGGCGTATTCCTTGCTTAAAGACATGGGGGAAGCTGATTACCAAAACTACCCGGAAAATATGACTAAACTGCAAAAATATATTGCCGGGAAGGATCTGAGCACCTGGACCCAGAACCTTTACTGGAATTGGCTCTACACCCTGCGGCCGCTGACTGTGGAAAAACCCGAGGGTTACCCTTCCTTCATGCGCAGCCCGGCCTGGGTCTACAAGGAACTGAGCACCTACCTGGGGAGTTGGGCGGAACTGAAACACGATACGATCCTTTACGCTAAACAGGTCTACGCGGAAATGGGCGGAGGCGGTGATGGGGAAGGAATAGACGACCGCGGTTATGTGGAGCCGAATCCCGAGCTTTACGCCCGGCTGGCGGCCCTGACCAAGCAGACCAGTGATGGCCTGGCGTCTCGCGGCCTCCTAAATGAACGGGACCAAGCCAGTCTGGAACGGATGGCGGAACTCTCCTTGAATCTAAAGACTATCTCGGAAAAAGAGCTGAGCAATACGCCTTTATCCCAGGCTGATTACGACCTGATCCGCACTTTTGGGGGCCAGTTGGAACATTTTTGGCTGGAGGCTTTAAGGGACATTGATGTGATGAGCCGCTCCCAGCTTTGGGAAAACCCAGCCCCGGTAGTGGCGGATGTGGCGACCGCTCCCCCGGATGCGGTCCTTGAAGTGGGAACCGGTTACATTTCCCCGATTTATGCGGTAGTGCCGATTGAAGGTGAACTGCGGATCGTGCGCGGCGGCGTGTTTAGCTATTACGAGTTTCCCTGGCCGATCAATGATCGGCTGACGGATAAAAAGTGGCAGGGCATGCTGCAGGAGAAAAAGGCTCCGGAGCCGCCGGCCTGGACCAAGTCTTTTACCGCTAAAGGCCCGGTTCGGCCTTTACAGACGTGGGAAGTACCGGCAGGGTCTTGAAACTTGCTTCGCGGAGCCGGGGATGCCTGCTCTAAGACTTAAGGTTTGGAGAACCAGAATTACAGGGGCAGGGCGGGTAAGACTGCATCGGCGCATTAGAAATACCAGAGGTTGTCTAATGAAAGACATCCCATTATCTGTACGAAAATGGGATTGCCCGCAATGCGGTACGGAACATGATCGGGATATTAACGCAGCTAAAATTTATTAAAGTTTGCAGTTTAGATATAAATACCGGATGTTCTCCGGAAATTTACGCCTGTGGAGATCCCTATGGCGGGGGCGGGCAACCGTCTAGCTATGTGTCTATGAAGCAGGAATTTCTAAGTAGGAATATTCTTCTATAAAGAAGGGAACGGTGGTTTTAATTAAGGGTTTACGCATTGGCTGCTGGTTTGGAATTGGTCTGTTGATCATGGTCGGGATTTACTTGCTCGGCACCCGATTATGGACCGGATCCGGGGTTGGGACTAAGTCGGCGACGCAAGTCCAGGAATACGATCTCGACCAGGACGGGCGAACGGAAACCTATATGCTAAAGGATAAGCAGCTGAGCGTCACTCAGGATGGGCAGGAAATCTGGCGGTCACCAGCCGATTGGCAGGTGACTGCCTTTGTCTTGGCGGACGCGACCAACGACGGACTGGAAGACTTGCTGCTGGTGGTTTGGAAGGCCGGCAGTTTCGGTCGGGATAAGCCTTTTTGGGTGAACGAAGAGGATGCGCGGCTCTCGAATCACTTGTTTGTTCTAAACCTGCGCCAAGGGTTGCTGAAACAGGTCTGGTTTTCTTCCGCCTTGGACCGGCCGATTCAACGTTTAACCGTCCAAGACATTGACCGGGACGGAAAAAATGAACTGGTGGTGCAGGAAGAAGAATTAGCTAGGGAGGGCCGGGCCGGGTGGACTCGGCTGCGGGATCAAGTTTTAGGGTTCCCAGGATCGGTGGCTGCCGTTGACAATACTACTTATTGGCAGTGGCAAAGCTGGGGGTTTTACCGGCTGGATGTAAGTAATTAAT
>CAYXHK010000280.1:0-2857 GCA_964464665.1 uncultured Syntrophomonadaceae bacterium | reverse complement strand
GATAATTTTTCGTCCCGACTTTTAAAAGATCACAGAATAAATATCATTTCCGAACAACATGGCCCTATAGAAGAGGTTTTGGCCGGTTGGCTGCCGCGGTTGGTTGCCGCAGTTGGCGAAGAATAAAAAAATAGCCGGGCCTCCAGCTATTGAATAATGCAAATTGCAATATTGAGAAATTGCAAAATTGCAATTTGCATTTTCTTTTTTAAAGTAATTGCCCGGCTTTAGGTTCTTAAATAAAGGCGGAGCAGTCGTTTGCTGCTTTTGCTGCTATGGTATGATTCTTGCAACATGTAACTATAAGTAACCCTAAGTAATAACAAAACAACAACCATACGTAAAAACCATACGTAACAACCATAAGTAATAATAAGATATGATGAGTAAGTTTAATAATAATAATAAAAGCATAAGTAAGTAAGCAGTAAACCAGGCGAATTGGCGTAAAAATTTCCAGGATACGAATTGGCGGTCGTAATCTGGAAAGTAAAATTAGAGGGATAGAATCAAAGGTAAATCTTGGGCGTTATACTTTTCCTCCATGATCAGGGTAAGGCACCCCATTTTCCAGGCAACAGGGTCGACACCTCCTGTGGGCCAGCCGATGACTCCTAAGCCAGCGAGTCATCGGTTTTTTTTAGCCTTTTTTGCCTTTCCAGGTTAGGGTTATTCCTGAACTGATGCCTTAGGCTGTTTTGCATATTATTTAATAGATTAGGGCTATTCCAAAGCGGGATCATTATCCGGCATCAACTCAAATTCCCACGAACACCAGATTCCCGGCGGGGTTTCATCCGGGGGACAGTAGATGCACGTTGTCTTAAAGCGAGGGTCAATCGTTGCGGCAAAAGAAGAGTACTCGCAAAAACCAGGTTTTTTACAGGGATGGGGGGGAAGCCCGGCTCTCTTACGGCCGGCTTGCTGCCGGCATTCCAACATTTGAAATACCACCTTATTGTCCTCAGTTTGGAATACCTTTTGTTTGTTTAAACTGGCGTAATTGCGAAATTTAAAGGCTTGGATCAGGGCCTTTACACCACCGTTTTCGGGTAGATCCAACCTTTGCTTGATCCGTTTGGCTTCAATTACCGGGTACCGGAGCCATACCTCCTCATCCATTTTCAAAGCGGCTTCCATTCCATAAGCCCGTTCGACCGCCTGAAACCAAAGCCCATCAATCGCCGCCCAATTCTTTACCAAATCCCCTATATATTCGAGGAGTTCCTCCCGGGTAAGGTCAGATATTTCTATATATGGCTTAATATTAAGATTTTGCTTCATCAATTGTTTTTACCCTCCTAAATTAGCAGCGTAATTAAGCATCGACGGCTGGCCGATAATTGCTTTATTTATCATCATTACCACTTTTTGAACTACCTTAATTCTTAAAGGATTCTTAAAGCGGTGCCTCCACTAATTATCATAATTATTATCAATTCCACAAACAACTAATGAAATCCTGTTAAATTTGAGGGATGATTAAAATACATAGGTTTGGTAAGATTGAGGAAACTAAAGTAACCGGAATGGAAAGCGCGGAGGATTTAGGAGGCAGCAAGCAAAGATGCGGGATGTAATTCGGATCCATTACGATAATCAAAACGATTTCATAGAACCGATACTTTGGGTATGGGTAACTGACGGGGCAACCCTGGAAAAAGAAGCAGCCCCCGCAGGTAAGGATGAATTTGGGTATATCTTTGAACTGGAGTACAATCGGAGCAGTTTTCAGTTCTTCTTTAAAGATGGTTCCGGGCTGGACGCGCTTTGGGAAGATGAAAGTTTTAACCGCCATTACGAACGGCGATTTGGCCTGGAGGTCTGGGCTATGGCCGGCCGGCATAACCTCTACAATGTGCTGCCCGCGATGCCAGTCGGTAACGCCAAAACATATTACGAGACAATTAAGCCCCTGATAATCAAGGAAAATTATCATTTCCCGGATACTGACGTCAGCGGTTTGCAGATTCCTTCCATGTTGGGCGCCAATACCCTGACGGATGGCTCCGTTCTGTTCGGATTTTTTCACCCTCGCGCCGGTCGGGTTTATCTAACCGGCACCTTTAACGATTTTCAAGGCCCCGGTCACCAGAGTCCCCAGCCGGAGCAATTCCGAGAGATGGAACTTTACCGCGGTTTTTATTATCAGCCCAATCTGTGGTTGGCGCGGGTTTTTCCCAAACAGCCGCTGGAAGAGATCCAGTATAAGTTTTACGTGCAGGGCGGCCTGGGCGGAGGGGTTGCCGCGGCTTACGTCAGTGATCCTTATACCCGGGTGTTCAGTGATGATTTTATGTACCGCAACTCCATGGTGGTTGACCCGACCCGCTTCAAGTGGACGGATGGGGCCTGGAAAACTCCAGCCATAAACGAACTGATTCTGTATGAGCTTAATATTTATGGTTTTACCGACAATGATCCCGAGATTCCAGCCGCGATTCAAGGAACCTTTAAGGGCGTGACCCACCGCATCCGCAGCGGCTATTTCAATGACCTTGGAGTTACGGTAATCGCTTTGATGCCGACCGCTGAAGTCCCTCGCAAGCAAGGTTTGGGATACGAGCCGTGCGTTTTCATGGCCGTGGAAAAAGACTTTGGCCCTCCGGATGACTTTCGGGAAATGGTCAACGAGGCCCATAACCACGGGTTAGCCGTAATTATTGACCAGGTTTTCAATCATACCTCGAATGATTTCAATCCCCTGTGGGATTTGATTGACGATAATACGGGGGAAGGCGGTTTTTATTTTGCGGGGAAGACGATGTGGGGCAATCGAGTGGCTACGGGCAAGGATGAAGTCGATAATATGCTGATCGATTCCTGTAAGCTCTTTATAAAAGAATATCATGTGGAC
>CAYXHK010000279.1:0-2893 GCA_964464665.1 uncultured Syntrophomonadaceae bacterium | reverse complement strand
AAATGACCCCTCCATCATAAGTGTTGACCCCAATTATCTCGTTCATAAAACAGTTTATCCTGATGATGAACGGTTTTATGAGCAATGGTATCTTCCCAAGATAAACGCGCCGGCTGCCTGGGATCTGCATCAAGGCGACTCAGACGTGCTTGTAGCTGTACTGGATACAGGAGTAGATTACAACCATCCAGATCTGGCAAATAGAATATGGAGGAATCCAGGTGAAGGCGAACAAGAGGATGGGATCGATAATGACAATAATGGCTATATTGATGATCTATACGGCTACTGTACCGCTTCACCGGGGAATCCACTGAAGCCATATGATCCAATGGATGATAACAACGAAGGGCATGGCACGCGGGTTGCCGGAATCATCGCTGCCAACACCAACAATTTACTGGGGATTGCCGGGATTGATTGGAACTGCGAAATCCTGCCGATAAAGGTTTTGAAAGCAGACGGCTATGGCAGCAGCCAAAGTGTAATTAACGGGATTTATTATGCAATGGACCAAGGGGCACAGATTATCAATATGAGTTTAGGCGGCAGCAGCTGCAGCGATAACGAGCGGGATGCCATCTGGGAAGCTTATAACAGTGGCATTATATTGGTTGCAGCCAGTGGTAATACCTACGGTGAACTTAGTTATCCAGCTGCCTATATGCCAGTTATCAGTGTTGGATCTACCGGTTCGGGTGATCTTGTAAGCAAATTTTCCGGCCATGGTTCACGCCTTGATATAATGGCACCCGGAGAAAGCATTTTGAGCAGTAGTTTGAATAGTAGTTATCAAACTGGCAATGGGACTTCCTTCTCAGCGCCTATTGTCAGTGGCGTTGCCGCCTTATTAAAGGGAAAACACCCCACGATGAGTACAGCCGAAATTGAATGGGTATTGGAACATTCAGCTGATATGCTGTTTTCATATTCAAGCCAGCAATGGGTTTCAACCTATGGATACGGCCGAGTGAATGCGGAAGCGGCATTGAAAAGCAATCTTCCTGATTACATCCATGATGCCCCAGCAGACAAATCACAGGCGATACCCCTAAGGTTTAATATCGCTTATCAACAAGAACTGGAAATCCCTATGGATGACGACTGGTTTTGCTTTGAACTCGAAAACCCCGGCAATATAACACTTAGCATTACTCCCCCTCCGGGCATAGATGTGGTCGCGTGTCTGGAAGCTCCGGCGGGTGTATGTATTCCAGATTGGACCCAGCCGGATGAGAATAGTTCCGTTTGGGAAAAACAAATTGACTTAAAAGGCATAGGAGAGCCAGAGGTTTATAGCTTTGACGCTGCTCCAGGCACTTATTATCTTCATATTTATGATTACAATGGGCACTGGTCTGAAAGTCCATATGAGATCATGGTCAGTAGTTATGTAGCTGTAAATGGACTCAGTTTAAGCCAAAATAAAATGAGTCTTGTGGTTGGGGATCAGCCCCGGCAATTAAGTACAGCCATATACCCGGATAATGCCAGCAATCAGAGCATTGGCTGGCAGTCAAGCCATCCTGAAGTGGCTGATGTTGCAGACGGTTTGGTTAGTCCTCTTTCACCTGGGCTGGCTGTGATTACCGCTGCAAGCGAAGATGGATCAATAACAGATAGCTGTACAATAAATGTTATCGGCGCGGAAAATGCGCCAATAAGCTTCCTGGGAACGACCTTGGATAATAGCAGAAAGATGCTCAGTCTCATTTTTGAAGAGAATATAGCCAATAATACTGCGGATATTGAGACGCTCAAAGCAACCATTAGCTTGACTGCTGATGGAGTTAATTTTAAAGCCCTGGGAGAAAATGATACGGTGCTGATTAACGGGAAAAACCTAAATATTACTTTTAGTTACCCGCTCATCGGTAACAATAACGTAGTAAAAGTAGCAGCTTATGCGATTAAGAATGAAAATGGGGATAGTCTAAACGGCGAAATACGCACGGAGGTTATTGGTATCGAGGGCTGTTTTATCGCCACTGCTGCATATGGTTCTTATCTTGATCCCCAGGTGTGGGTTTTAAGGCAATTTCGTGATAACGTACTCTTAAAGACCACTCCGGGAAGGTGGCTGGTCGCTGAATACTATCACTATAGTCCTCCATTAGCCGCAATAATAGCTGACAATCAATGTTTATGCTTTCTGGTCAGACTGCTCCTGACTCCGCTAGTATTGTTTATCAGGTATCCTGCTATATTGGTTTTACTGATATTGCTGTTATTTTTAATTGGACATATTTCGCATAAGTTGACGGGATGTTGGGAGAAGGCATAATTCAGAAAGTGGGAAACGGCAGGCTATGAGCCTGCCGTTTCCCACTTTAAAGCCGCAGCTAAATACGGTTAGCGTGTCAAAAGGCGCTTTTCGCTTAAACACCACTCAACTATAAATACTAAATGGGTTTGGCGCATCAATACAGCATGTATTTTGCCCGGCGTTCTCCACTTTGCCATTCTAGATGCCGTTTAATTGGAATTGTATTTTTATGATTAAGGCGCTAATTAATATTTAACCTTTTGACACCTCAGCTAAATATATCTTCTCGTTAAACTTAATCGACGAACCACCAGTAATGCTGTTAGCAGGAACAGGGCAGCCACTAATATTACCGGATGATAAATAAGATACACCCCGGCAATTACTGGAGCCAGCAATAATCTAACCATTATTTTCAGCGGTTGACTGGATGCAATTGTAGCCGCTATAGGCGGTGAGTTTTGATAATAAAAATTAACAAACGCTGTGCCCAGGGGATTGGTCAACATATATTGATCACGGAATTCTCTCAGCAGGGCTACGGACGGTTCAAACTTGGAGCCGAATGCAGCGGTAGCGATAAAACACTCATCCACATTTGGGCTGGTTATTATTTCAAATGTCCTA
>CAYXHK010000278.1:0-2914 GCA_964464665.1 uncultured Syntrophomonadaceae bacterium | reverse complement strand
CGATTATTGGAGAAGGCATATTCTAAGGCGCCGCGGACAATGTCTACCGGGTTGATTTGTCCCATCGAAAATACTGGAATATCCAATTGCGCGCCCAACACCTGGAGCTGTTTAATTGCGGCCGGCCGGTAAATATCAGCGGCCACTAGGAGCGGCCGGCGTCCCTGTTTGCGTAAAAGATTAGCTAATTTCCCGCCGGTAGTGGTTTTCCCTGAACCTTGTAAACCGACCAGCATCAAAATGGTCGGCGGCTTATCCGCCATTTGCAGCCGGCTCTGGGTACCGCCCATTAAAGAAGTCATTTCTTCGTATACTATTTTGACCACGTGCTGGCCGGGGGTCAGACTTTGCATTACTTCTTGCCCTATGGCTCTTTCCTTGACCCGGGCCACGAAATCTTTAACCACTTTGAAATTAACATCCGCTTCCAGCAAAGCCAGCCGCACTTCCCGCATCGCTTCACTCACATCTGCTTCGGTTAATTTCCCTTTACCTTTTAACTTCCGAAAAGTATCTTGGAGCTTTTCCGCCAAACCCTGAAAAACCACGGCGCCACCTCCAATCTAATTGGCAATTTAGCGATTTTTTCATCTACCCGTACGCCCTCTCTATGGGCTAAGAGACCAGAAAAATGAGGAATAATCTGACAGCGACCTTTCATGTTTTGCTTACGCCTCGCTGCCTCAGCTGGGTTAAGGTTTCGGGGCATCTTCCATATCCAGCATCTCATACAATAACTCCGATACCCGGGCCACAACCTCCGCGCCTTGGTCATCTTGGGGCAAGGTCTGCAGCCAGTCCAGCGCCTCTTCGATTTTACGCTGGTTTTTTAAAAATTTCTCCAGCAGCCCTAAACGCGCCTCGTAGGATTCTAAAAGCTTTTCCGCTCTCTTTAATAAATCATGGACTCCTTGGCGGCTTATCCCGCACTCTTCGGCAATCTCCCCTAAGGATAGATTATCGTCGTAATAAAACTCGAGCATGCGCCGCTGTTTCTCAGTTAACAGACCAGCATAAAAGTCCTGTAGCAGGGCCATTCGGCTAACCTTTTCTATCAAGCCGTTCCCTCCAACTGTCAAGGAATATTACTTTACAAGACTCACCTTGATAATTTTAGGGTATCTTTCCCGAAAAGTCAAGCGCACCTCTAGCCGAATTACGCATATTTTTCCTGATTTTTCGGCAGCCCGGGAGGCAAAACTTAACCCGGTAATCAGCAGGGTTACCGCTGCTAATTACCGGGTTTTAAGGGTTCAATCACTGGTTTACCAAGAATTTTTAACCTTCACCAGCAACCTGACTTTTTTATCAGCTTCTAAACCTAAGAGTTCGACCGCCTTTTCGCTGATTACATTAATAATAATCTTTTCTTCGTTCAGTTATTCCCGACATCTGACGCATACTCTAGTCCTTGGTAGGAATACGCATACCGTAGAAGGAACGCCAGACAAAGAATAAAGCGATAACCAAGAAAACAATTCCTACCGTTGGAGCTACGTCTCTAAACGACTCGGTGATGGCCATTTCCATCGCTAACAAGCCAAACAAGGTAGTGAACTTGATGATGGGGTTTAAGGATACCGATGAGGTGTCCTTATATGGGTCGCCCACGGTGTCGCCCACTACGGTGGCGTCATGCAGCGGAGTGCCTTTCTCCTGCATATCTACCTCGACCACCTTTTTGGCATTATCCCAGCAGCCGCCGGCATTAGCCATGAAAACCGCCTGGAACAGGCCAAACATGGCGATCGAGATCAGGTAAGCAACGAACAAAGCTACTGCTTCTGTACCAGTTTTCGGCGCTGCCAGGCAGGCAAAGGCCATGGCAAAAGAAAAGAGGGCGATAAAGATGTTAAACATCCCGTTTTGCGCGTACTGGGTGCAGATCCGCACCACTTCTTTAGAATTTTCGATAGAAGCCTTCTGACTGGCATTCTCATCCAGCTTGATATTTTGTTTGATATACTCTACTGCCCGGTAAGCCCCGGTGGTCACCGCCTGAATGGAAGCGCCGGTGAACCAGTAAATTACCGCGCCCCCGCAGATAAATCCGATAATGGTATAAGGATTGAGCATGGTTAGGATGGATTCCGGCTTGACTCCTAATACGCTTTGAATTACCAGGATCAATGAAAAGATCATGGTAGTCGCGCCAACCACGGCGGTACCGATCAACACCGGTTTAGCTGTTGCTTTAAAAGTGTTGCCGGCTCCATCGTTCGCTTCCAGGTAGTACTTGGCTTTCTCAAAATCAGGATTGAAACCATAATCGCGCTTGATTTCTTTGTCAATGTTAGGGATTTCTTCAATTAAAGAAAGTTCGTAAATTGACTGCGCGTTATCCGTAACCGGGCCGTAACTGTCCACCGCGATGGTCACTGGTCCCATGCTTAAAAAGCCAAAGGCGACCAGACCAAAAGCAAAGATGGAGGGATAAATCATGATGGTGCTCAGACCGTAGCCGCTGACCACATAGGCGCCAAACATCAAAGCAGCAAACACCATGCCAATCCAGAAGGCGCTGAAGTTGCCGGCCACCAAGCCGGAGAGGATGTTAAGCGAGGGTCCGCCCTCTCTCGAGGCTTTGACCACTTCGGCTACGTGTTTGGATTTAGGGCTGGTAAAGATCTTGGTGAATTCCGGGATCAAAGCCGCGCCCAGAGTACCGATACTGATAATCGTCGCTAGAGGAAACCAGATTTCCTGCAGCTGTGCCGTAGCGTTTGAGCCTGGTCCCAAGATGAAATAACTGACCGAGTAGATAGACGCAATCGATAAAACTGAAGCGATCCAGACTAAGCTGGTCAGTGGTTGCTCAAAGTCAAAATCCTCTGCCTTGGAGTATTTAGCCTGGCTTAAGCTGCGGTTAATGTAGAACGATACTATGGAGGTAATAATCATCAGCACCCGCATG
>CAYXHK010000277.1:0-2920 GCA_964464665.1 uncultured Syntrophomonadaceae bacterium | reverse complement strand
TCCTGGATCTCCACCTGTTCATGTAAAACAACCGCTCTGGTACCCAGCGGCAAATTACCTCCGGTTACGACTCCCATGGCTTGGCCCGGCTCCAGCTGAACCTGGGGCGCTTCTCCCAAATCTATCCGCCCGGTAATGAAATACCGGCTGGAATCTGCTTCGCCCGGCTCGGCAACCGCATATCCATCCACAGCCGACTGGGGAGTAGCGGGAAGGTGGCGATCCGCCGTTAATTCTTCGGCATTCACCCGTCCGACAGCCTCCAGAATAGACACGGACTCAGCCGGCAGGCGCTGGGCATGTTCCAGGATCAACCTCTGAACTTCTTCTAAACTAGCCTTAATTAACATTTAACATTTCCTCCCTTCATAGGATTAGGTAGCTTTGCCAAAAGGGCACTGGGGGAAATGGCAAATCTCGCATCCTTCACACAGGCCGCCATGGCCCATGGCTGCAATATCAGAGCGGTTTATTCTATCCCCGGCAAATATGCGCGGCAATAAAAGATCGAGGGTAGTTTTGCGACTGTATAAAGCTCCGGCTGGCACTCCACAGATAGCTGTCGATCCATGATAAGCCAGCATAAATTGGGAGCCTGGCAAAATAGGCGCCCCGTAAAAAACTACCTCCGCCCCGGTATCACTGATCGCCTGCGGGGTTGTATCATCGGCATCAACTGACATGCCCCCGGTAACTACTACTAACTGGGCCCCCTGTTCTATAAACCTTAAAATCTCTGCTGAAATGCGATTTGGATCATCCGGGACAATAATCTGTCCCAGCCACTGGCCTCCAAAAGGGTCAATTTTATTGCGGATTACTGGGGCCGAACCATCCTTGATCCGGCCGCTGTAAACCTCCGTACCGGTCGTAACCAGCGCCACTCGGAGTGGCAAAAATGGCATAAGCGCCAGGATCGGCCCTCTACCCAGCCCAAGTTCTTCAGCGGCTTCGATTATAGTGTGCTCCACCGCTACCGGAACCACTCGCGTTCCGGCAACCGTTTGTCCTTTTTTTACGACCCGATTATTGTGGAGGGTGGCCAAAATAATTTCCGGCAGGTGGTTAAGCTGCTGCAGAAGCTTAACCTCTACTTTGAGCAGTCCCGCCTCCTCAGCCAGAAAGTTAACCCTTCCCTGACTCGGTTCCGTCAAGGTAAGACCCGGGCCGGCCGCAAGTTTAGCCAGCCGTAAAGCAGCTTCATCCTCATGGAGCAATTCTTCCTCCGGCTCCCAGACATAGATGTGCTCTTTACCAATATCCTTGAGTTTCGGGATATCCTCTTCCGTAATAATCCGCCCTTTGCGAAAGGCCCGGCCTTTTTCCCGGCCCGGAACTATTTTAGTAATGTCATATCCCAGCGTCAACCCTGCCGCGTCTTCTACCCGTACCTTGCGCATTGGCCGGCCTCCCTTTATTTATCGGTTTCATCTTCTATTTCGGTTTCATCTTCTATTTCGGTTTCATCTTCTATTTCGGTTTCATCTTCAAGCTCCGCTTCAGCTTCGTCATCCGCTTTCTTTTTCTTCGCCTTTACAAAACGGGAAACGATTATGCTGACTTCATACAAAATATACATCGGGCCAGCCATCAATAACTGCGAGACTGGATCCCCTCCCGGCGTAAGTACCGCTCCGAGGATAAAAATAACCAAGAGAGCGTATTTGCGTTTACTGGCCATAAGCCGGGGGGTGATTAAGCCAATCCGGGTAAGAAACATCGCTACTACCGGCATCTCGAATACGATGCCAAAGGGCAACAGGAAAGCCATACAGAAAGATAAATAATAACCGATTGAAATCATTGGCTCCAGTTCCCCGGCCACGGTCAATAAAAACCTGATCGCAAGCGGAAATACCGTTAAATAACCAAAAACTACCCCGCCAGCAAAAAGCAGCACAGTGACGGGAACCAAAACCATCGCGTACCGTCTTTCTTGAGGATATAAGGCGGGCACGACAAACCGCCAAATCTGCCAGGCTATAATCGGAAATGAGAACACAAACCCGGAGTATAGTGAGATCTTAATCTTGGCAATAAACCCTTCTCCGACGCCAATAAAAATCAAGTCAACATCCAGGTTCGAAAGAGGTCTTTCCAGCAGGGCCAGTAATTGGTCGCTGTAGATGTAACTGACAATCGAAGCCGCAAGCAGGGCAATGAGGGAAACAATTATCACCCGTCTTAAATCTTCCAGATGGGCAATCCAACTCATTGGTTTTCCAGCAGTCGCCACGCTAAATCCGCCCTTCTTATTCTTTTAGAATTAAATGCCGCTATTTTAATATCCCAGCTTATTATGCTTTTTAATACCTTAATGATCTAATACTTGCGGATGCTGATAAAATCCGCGATATTTTCTAATTCATCCCGGATCGGCAACCCGGGCAGGAGAGCCAATTCTTTCTTGGCCTTGCGGATATAATGATCCGCAACTGCTTGCGTCGCCAAAATCCCTGGTCCCTGCCGGACTATTTCCAAGGCTTCGGTTAATCCATCCTGCCCCGCAGCAATCTGTTTGATTAAATCACGGAGCCTGGGTCCCTGGGTTTCGGACTTAAGGGTATAGATAACCGGCAGGGTAATAATCCCCTGACTCAAATCACTGCCTACCGCTTTGCCTAATTCCTCTTCGGTTGAGACAAAATCTAGTATATCGTCGGTTATTTGAAAAGCCATCCCCACATAGTGACCATAACGAGTCAAACCCCGAACCAGCTCGTCCGGCGCTCCGCTGGCAATGGCTCCCACTCCGCAGCTGGTGGAGATTAATAAAGCGGTTTTCCGTTTTATCCGATACAGATAGTCTTTTAACCCCTGCTTTGCATCGAAAGCCGTGACGATCTGCTGAACCTCTCCTTCCACCATTTTTACACTCACGTCAGCTAAAATCTGGAGAATCCGCGGATCCTTATACTGG
>CAYXHK010000276.1:0-2925 GCA_964464665.1 uncultured Syntrophomonadaceae bacterium | reverse complement strand
GTAAATAGTCGGTGAAGACCTGGTTGGGGAAACGCTTCGCCAGCGAGAGGCAAATCACCGCCACGATCAGACCGTATACTGAGGCGAGCAAACCACATAGCCAGGCATCAGGGCCGGCAGCTGCCGCAGTAACCGATGGGGCAAAAATAAACCCGCTCGCCGACTCGCTGATAATAAATAATAAAAGTAATTGAACACTGCTAATCCGTCCTTGGTCGAGCATCTAGTTGCTCCTTCCTTCCGGATGCGGTTTTTTGGCGTTTCCAGCCCCTCGCGGAGGCGGGGCTTTCGGCTTTAAACCCCGGTCCTTCCGCTGCAGTTCAGCATACCCGAATAAACGCGGCCGCGTAGTTTTCATCCAGCTGGGCACCCGGATAAAGGTATCTTTAAGGTCACTCAAGGTAAGGGGACCGATTGGCGTAAGGTACGGCACCCCGAATGAACGCAAGGAGCATAAATGAAACGAAAGCATCATCAAGCCGATCATTATCCCGAACAGCCCCATAAAAGCCGCCAGGATCATGAAGGGAAACCGCAGCACCCGAACGTTGTTGTTCAAGGCCAGGGAAGGCAAGGTATAAGAAGCAATGGCGGTAAGGGATACCACGACCACTAATACCGCAGAAGCCAGACTGGCACTCACCGCTGCCGAGCCAATAACCACCGCGCCCACGATGCTGATGGTCTGGCCAAAGGGCTTGGGCAGTCGAATCCCCGCTTCCCGAAGGACCTCAAAAACTATTTCCATCATTAAAGCTTCCAAGAATACGGGAAAAGGCACCAATTCCCGCGCCTTGACGATGGTCACGAGCAGGGTGGTGGGTATCAGTTCCTGATGAAAAGACAGAACCGCAATATAAAGAGACGGCAGTAAAAAGGCCGCAAACAGGGAGACCCAGCGAAGCAAGCGAATCAGTGAGGCAAACCAAAAACGATTATAGTAATCTTCCGGGCTCTGCAAGTGTGATACCAGAGGGCCGGGCAATATCAGCGTCTGAGGAGTGTTGTCCACAATCAGCGCGGCCCGACCCTCAAGCAGGGCGTTGGTTAACTTATCAGGCCGCTCGGAGGTTTCGATCCCGCTAAAAACTGAGTACGGGTGGTCTTGGATAAGTTCCTCTAACTGCCCGCTGCCGGTTATTCCGTCCAGCCGATTTTTTACCCGGTCGATGCGCTGCGTTGTCTCCTCGACCAGACCGGGCATTACGTAACCCTTTAGGTAGACTAGGTACAGCTCGACCTTAGTCACTTCGCCCACCTTAAATTTTTTAACAGCCAGCCGGGAGGTGGGCAGCCTTTTCCGCAGCAGAGCCATGTTGTTTAAAATACTCTCGTTAAAAGCGTCCTGCGGGCCGCGGGTAACGGTCTCCCCAAGCGGTTCTGAAATCCGGCGGTGGACATCGGCCATTACCTTGGTGGCCAAAACCTGTTTTTGTCCCTCGATAAACAGTACTACGAAGCCCCGGTTAATTTTTTCGGCAATGTCCACCCAGCGGCAATCCAGCCCAATCTCGGCCGGGGAGGCGATCTTTTGCTTCAACCAGGCTGGAGTCACCCCGGCAGAAGGGATCTGGTCAACCAGCAACAGGTCTTGCATCAGCCCCCGCTGCAGTAATTCAATATTGATAAGCGAATTAATAAAAACAACAGCAGCCGGAACCGGGTTCTTGCTCCCGATCAGAATTTCCCGGAAAACCAGTTCCTCATCCTGGTCGAAGATCTCCTGCAATATTTGCCGGTTTTGCTCCAGGCTGCGAGTAATTACCCGGTCTTCGGCTGCTCCTTTTGCCAACTCAGCCTTAGACTGCCGGAAATTTATTTGTTTGTGCAGTTTGTTCTTACTGATTAGTTTCGATAGCCAACCCAAACCAACAATTCCCCTCAATACTATTTAATTTAGTGTTTACATATTTAAGTTGGCTATGCACTTAATTTCCTGTAATGCTTCAGTTAAAGCTTAGTTTCGTTTAGTGCCTCAGTTAGTGTTTCAGTTAAAGAGTTGTATTGTCATTCTCCATAAAAAATAAGCAGTCCGTTACCCGGTCTGCTTATTCTTTAGTGTCCTTATTTTTGTTTTTGCTTTTTAAGCTCTTTTAAATGTTTAGGGTTAAACTAAATCCTTAACTCTGGGTTTGCGCCGCCACTAAGCTGCCGCCGGCATATTTATCCCGCAGCTTCGGCTTTTCGATCTTCCCGGTTGGGTTGCGCGGAACCTGATCAAAAATGATCTTCCGCGGCCTTTTATAACGCGGCAAGGGAGCACAAAAGGCTTTTATTTCTTCTCCGCTGCAGTCGCGCTCTGGTTTTAATTCGATGATGGCTGCGGCAATTTCCCCGAGACGGTTATCCGGCACGCCAATTACCGCTACGTCTTTAATCGCGTCATGCTGCCGGAGAAAGTTTTCAATCTGCACCGGGTAAATGTTTTCGCCGCCGCTGATTACCACGTCTTTCTTACGGTCCACCAGATAAATAAAACCGTCTTCATCCATCCGCGCCATATCACCGGTAAAAAGCCAGCCGTCTCTAAGCACCGCAGCAGTCGCTTCCGGGTCGTTATAGTAACAGGTCATCAAGCCTGGTCCGCTCACCGCCAGTTCCCCTACTTCACCAGGCGTTACCGGGTTGCCCTTTTCGTCAGCAATCATGGCTTGCCAACTGAAGCCGGGTTTTCCGATGGCCCCGACTTTATGGATGTTTTCCGTGCCTAAATGCACACAACCCGGGCCGATCGATTCGCTTAAACCGTAGTTGGTGTCATACAGATGCTCCGGGAAATATTTTTTCCACCGGTGAATCAGGCTGGGCGGCACCGGCTGCGCGCCAATGTGCATCAGCCTCCACTGGCTAAGCTGAAAATCCGCCAGCTGCACTTCCCCGCTTTCGATGGCATCCAGGATGTCCTGGGCCCAGGGAACCAGCAGC
>CAYXHK010000275.1:0-2958 GCA_964464665.1 uncultured Syntrophomonadaceae bacterium | reverse complement strand
AAGCGGTTTCCCTATCCGCCAGATTAAAGAGCGAAAACGGATATGCCAGGACCTCTGCAAAGCGGTCCTCCCCGGCCTCGGCTTCGGCTAAACCTAAAGCCTGCCCGGCCAGAGTTTCTAACTCTACTGCGGCCTGTCCCTCGTAACCGACTTGCGGGCAAACCCCTAAAAACCCGGCAACCGCATCAAAAAGGCGGCCGCAGCTCGAAGTCTCAAAGGTATTGATTCCTCTTGCCAACTGCTTAAATAAGATTTCAATTTCTTCCGGCGACAAACCTAAAGGCAATTGCCCGGCCCATTCTCTCGCAGTCGCTTCGCCCAGCAACTGCCAAAGGTTTGCCAGCGCCATCCGCCCGGGCCGGCGGATGCTCGCCTCCCCTCCAGGCAAAGGCAGGGGACGCAGATTGCCCAGCCGGGCAAAACCCCGACAGTCTCCGTAGAGAAACTCAAAGCCCCAGATAGTGCCGTCGGTTCCATAACCAGTCCCGTCACAAATCACCCCGAGCGCCAGGCTTTGAGCTTGATTCTCCGCCAGACAGGCGGCTAAATGGGCATGGTGGTGCTGGATGCCCAACTGCACCAAGTCTTGCCGTCCGCGGGCGTAGCGGGTCGAGGCATAATCCGGGTGCAGGTCATATGCCACTGCCGCAGCCTGCACTTCCAGCATTTTCTCCAAGCGAGGGATGGCTTCGAGAAACTGCTGGTAATTACCCCAATGATTCAGATCCCCCAGGTGTTGACTCAGATAGGCTTCCTTATTGCGAGTCAAGGCAAAGGTGTTTTTTAATTCTCCCCCTACCCCAAGTACTACCGGTCCGTCCTCCGCTAAAGGAACCGGGAACGGAACAAAGCCCCGGGCGCGCCGGTAAAACTGGTTTTGGCCGCCGGCCCGTCGGACTAAAGAATCGTCGCAGCGGTTAAAGATATCCCGGTTGTGTATCAAGAAATAATCAGCTATGTCCCGCAGCCGGGATAAGGCTTCCTGATTCTCGGTTACTAAGGGATCGTCACTCAGATTGGCGCTGGTCATTACCAAAAGCTCCAAACCTTCCTCAAACAGCAAATGGTGTAAAGGGGTATAGGGCAGCATTATCCCGAGAGTACTTAAACCCGGGGCCAAAAACTCAAGCGGCAGATCCCCTTGGGCAAATGCTGAATCGCGGATATCGGCAATCAGAATCGGGCTGGCCGGGTCGAGCAGCCAACGTTCCTCATCGCTGGAAATCCGGCAGTACTTGCGGGCAACGGCCAAATCCCGGGCCATTACCGCAAACGGTTTATAATCCCGCCGCTTCCGTTGCCGCAGCTGGCGCACCGCCTCCGCGTTTTGCGCGTCGCACGCTAAATGAAATCCGCCGAGACCTTTAACCGCCAAGATCGAACCATTTTTTAAAAGACGCCGGGCTTCCGGCAGGCCAATTTGAAAATCCGGCAGCGCATCCGCCGGGCTTAAGGCCAAAGTTAAATCCCTTCCTTCCCGGTCCAGCAACTGCAAGGCTGGGCCGCAGATCGGGCAGGCATTAGGCTGCGCATGGAAACGCCGATTAGTCGGATCGTCATATTCCGCCTGACACTGAGGACACATAGGGAATTTTTGCATCGTCGTATTGCGCCGATCGTAAGGCACATCCTGAATGATCGTGTACCGGGGACCGCAATTGGTACAGTTAGTAAACGGGTAAGCATAGCGGCGATCCTTAGGATCGCGGATTTCGCGGGAGCAGTCCGCACAGACAGCGACGTCCGGGGAAATCAAAACCACTTTACCGTCCATAGCCTGACTGTGGCGAATCACAAATTCCGGGTAACCCTGCACCGCTTCGTCGTTTATCACCTGATTAAGCACGCGGGCCAATCGCGGCGGGTCGCGTAAAATCTCGGCGCAAAAACCCTGCACCTCCGCCTCTCCGCCTTCTGCCCAGATCTCTAAACCGCGGGAAGAATTTAATACCCAACCGTTTAAAGCATACTTCTTGGCTAAACGAAAAACTAAAGGCCGAAAACCAACCCCTTGAACGATGCCTTCCAGATGCAGTTTTCGGGCAATTATTTTTGTTGTTTTTTTCATAAAATGTATTTGCTGCCTTTCGTAAAGCATCCAACAAAATTGAGGACCGCCTATGTTTGAAGCCGGTTTTTTAACTCCCGCCTAAAACCACTGGATCGGAGTCGATTCGAACAAAATATTCTTATGATTGAAGCATTTTTTCTGCTTCCGCCAATACTAATTCTACCACACGCGGAACTGCGGCTTGCACCGGTTCGGTCAATTCCAGGCCCCAGTCAATTACCTGAGGTTCTACCCCATAGATTATTGCTTCGGGTCGGTTCCCCATTTGCCCCGCTAAATCCAATACTTCCAAGAAGCCGACCTGATGCAGGGAAAGGGCCTGTTCTCTAAACTGCCCTAAAACTTCCGGGGTTAAACGGTAAATTGCCCCAGGCTCCCCTCCGCCTTTTACAGCATCAATAACAATTATCTGCTTAGCCTCACTGATATACGCCAGCAGATCTACCCCTAAGGTCCCCCCGTCGAGCAGTTCTGCCCCCTCGGGAAGGGGCTGGTCCTTGAGCGCTTTGATTACCTGTACTCCCACACCCTCATCTTTTAGTAAAAGGTTGCCCACTCCCAAAATCATCAGCTGGGGTTTCGTCACGCCTAAACCTCCCTAAGTCTTTACAAATGGGGGGCTGGCCGATTCCATCACGATCCAGGGTAATGCAACCAGCCAGCCCTAACGAAAATTCTGCTCTTAAATTATAACCTAATTCCGCGGAATTTTTACATCCGCATGAAAGTCCTCCGGAATTTTACCGGTAAAGATAGATTTCAGCGCTGGAATTCCTTCCGCCAAATCCAGGTATACATGAACCATAACCATGAGAATAAACAGCCAGGTTACACTGTAGTGAATCAGCCGGATTACGAGCGGTCCTCCTAGAGCGAAAGCCCAGGTA
>CAYXHK010000274.1:0-2984 GCA_964464665.1 uncultured Syntrophomonadaceae bacterium | reverse complement strand
TCCCGCCGCAGGCCTCGGCGATCATAGAACAGAACGCGGGCAATCTGGTCGAGGGGATTCAATCCCTGGTGCAGGGGAGCATGAACGCTTTATTCGCTTTTATCGGGGCTTTGCCCGGCCTCTTAATCATTTTTCTGATTGCCACCATTTCCACTTATTTTATCAGCCGCGATCGGGAATTAATTGTCCAAACCCTCTTTGGCTGGATTGACCCCGAGTTTTTGGAACGGCTGAGGGAGGTAATTCGGGATTTGGGAGTCGCGCTCATTGGTTTTATTCGGGCGCAGACCATACTAATCTCGATGACGGCGCTCTTTACGATTCTAGCCTTAAATATCTTAGGGGTGAAATACGCGCTCACGCTTGGTTTAATCAGCGGTTTGTTAGACATTCTGCCTATCCTGGGAACCGGGGCTTTGTTTATCCCTTGGTCTCTGTGGGAGATCGCGGCGGGAAATGTGTCATTCGGTTGTGGATTGCTGGTTCTATATGGTATTATTGTGATAGTGCGTCAGGTAATAGAACCAAAAATTGTGGCGGACAGCATCGGGCTGCATCCCTTGGCCACCCTGCTGGGGATGTTTGTCGGTTTAAAGGCCCTGGGGTTTATCGGAATGATTGTCGGACCGGTAGTGCTGGTCTTGTTTCAGGCTTTGCGCCGAGCCGAATTGCTGCCCTTTAGCCAAGGCCGGTATCGTTAACTGCCAAAGGGAAAAGCTTAATAAAAAAGCTTTAATTAAAAAATCTAACTAAAGATCTACCTAAACGGAATTTAGTCCTAGGAGACGGATGGAGACGGATAATGAAAGAAAAACCAAAGCCCAAGCGGATCGTTATCTTGGGCTCAACCGGTTCGATTGGGAGACAAGCCTTAGAGGTGGCTGCGGCTCAGCCGGACCTTTTGCAAGTCGTTGGGTTGGCGGCCGGGACCAACCAGGAGTTACTTATGCAGCAAGCCCGCAAGTTTACCCCGTCTTTCGTTGCCCTGGCCAACCAAGAGGCGGCTCAAGCCGCAGCCGACGGTTTAAGGGATACGCCCATTAAAGTTTTTACCGGGCCGGCCGGCCTTATCCAACTGTTTGAAGAGCAGTCAGTAGACCTGGTCATTAATGCGATGAGTGGCCTGGCCGGTTTGGAGCCGACCTTAAAAGCGCTGCAAAAAGACATCCCGGTAGCGATCGCCAACAAAGAGCCGATCGTGGCCGCCGGACATCTGCTGCTTAGCGAGGCGAAAGAACACCAGGTGCCGCTGATTCCCATTGACAGTGAACCATCGGCCATCTTCCAATGCTTGCGGGATGAGCGGCGGTTTTTGACCAAAATTATTATTACTGCCTCGGGAGGCCCCTTTCGTGGCTGGCCCCCGGCCCAACTGGCGGAGGTGACCGCAGAGCTGGCGCTTCGACATCCCAATTGGGCTATGGGCAAAAAGATTACGATAGATTCAGCGACTTTGATGAACAAAGGTTTAGAAGTAATTGAAGCGCATTGGCTTTTTGACCTGGATTATTCCGCGATCGAGGTAGTGGTTCACCCGCAGTCAAGGGTGCATTCCCTGGTTGAATTCGCGGATGGGTCAATGCTGGCCCACCTGGGTCAGCCAGACATGCGGGTGCCGATTCAATACGCCCTCTCCTACCCGGAACGCTGGGCGAGTCCTTGGCCGCGTTTGAATTTAGCGGAAGTAGGATCTTTAACTTTCGAAACCCCGGATACGCAGAACTTTCCTTGTCTAGGATTGGCCCTTACCGCGGGGCAAGCCGGAGGGACCCTGCCTGCGGTACTAAGTGGGGCGGATGAAGAAGCGGTGGAACTTTTTCTTCAGGGTCGGATTAAATTTTGGGACATCCCCCGTTTAGTCGAAGGGGCAATGGATCGGCATGAGCGGATTAACAATCCAGATTTAGAGGCGATCCAAGAGGCTGATAGGTGGGCGAGGGGCTGGGTCAAAGAACAAGCCTAGGGAGGTAAAACATTTGATAACCTTTATTGCGGTTGTTTTAGTCTTTGGTGTTTTGGTGATGGTACACGAAGCGGGGCACTTGATCGCCGCGAAACGGGTAGGGATTACAGTGCATGAATTTAGTCTCGGGTTTGGTCCCAAACTGTTTAGCCTTACCCGGGGAGAAACCATGTACTCGTTTCGCATCATCCCGCTGGGGGGATATGTGCGCATGGCCGGGGGAGAGATTGGCGAATCAGACCTGGAAGGCGCCTATACCAACAAAACCGTGGGCCAGCGGGCAGCCGTTGCTTTAGCCGGACCGCTAATGAATCTGGTTCTGGCAGCGGTTTTGTTTATGGTCATCTTTTCGGTATTGGGACAGCCTATTGCCACCGGTTTAATTGGAGAAGTTTTGCCAGACTCGCCGGCAGCCCAGGCCGGGCTGCTGGCTGGAGATCGGATAATCGCAATTAATGATCAACCGGTAGAGGATTGGCAGGGAACGGTGGAGGTAATCCAAGCCATCGGCTCGGCTGAACCGGAAGGCGTTTTAAACTTAGTGGTGAACAGGGCTGGTCAGCAGCAGGAATTGACGGTTAGACCGGTACTGATGGACCAGGTGCCGAAAATCGGGATTATAGCGGAGATTGCTTACGAACGAAGTAATCCGTTGGTTGGGATTGGCCTGGGATTTACCCGGACTGTGGAATTAACCTGGGCGATGGTGGAAGGCCTGGGGGTGATGATCACCAAGGGTGTGGAACCGGGGGATGTTGCCGGCCCGGTCGGCATAACCCAAATGATTGGAGAAGCGGCAAGGGGTGGCTTGATTAAGCTGTTATCCTTTGCCGGCATTTTAAGCATTAATTTTGCGGTGTTAAACCTGTTGCCTATCCCGGCGTTGGATGGGAGCAAATTAGTCTTCCTGGCGATTGAAAAGGTGCGCGGCCGGGCCGTGGAGCCGGAGCGTGAAGGAATGATAAATTTAATTGGGTTTGCTTTGCTGATGGCGCTGGTTTTGGTGATTACTTACCAAGAT
>CAYXHK010000273.1:0-2985 GCA_964464665.1 uncultured Syntrophomonadaceae bacterium | reverse complement strand
TCAAATCCTTAAATCAAATCCTTAAATCAAATCCCTGAATCCACACTTGCGTTTTACCGCAAATCCTGTTAAAATGACTATGTTAGTTTAACACATGTAGGGGTGTGGCTCAATTGGTAGAGTAGTGGACTCCAAATCCATTGGTTGCGGGTTCGAGTCCTGCCGCCCCTGCCATAAGACATTTAAATGGCAAGTCTTCTGAATAAGAAGTTCTTGCCATTTTTTTATCAAGCCGATTGGGCAGTCTTTTCTTTGGTCAAATGTCGATATAATTAATTTTAAGCGTTATATTTTTGATAACCGCCTGCCTATTAACCTACTTTAATAAAGCGGCAGCCCGCTGAATCAGCAGACCCGCAAATTCACCTTCTACGGTTTTTCCTTTTATCGCATTTGCCATCCAATATTCCGGGCTTTGAATGATTCCCTTTTCCTGCAACACCTTAACTGCCTCAGCTAATGATACACCGGTTATCCCAAAATACTCGAGGACTCCCTTTCCAATCGCTTCGCCAATCGGCAGAATATTTTCGATTATCCACGCCGCATCGTAGGGATTATCGTGAAATGCTATTTCCATCAACACGGCTGGAGCCTTGGTTCGGCTCAATTCATAGAGATTAGCGTTAAACTTTACGCCCCTGTCCGCAGTCGGCGTAAGAGGTTCAAGCTCAGCATAAACCGCTCGGGCCAGTTTCTCTCCTTCGCCCCCGGGAGCATAAGCATAAACCTCGCAGCCTCTGGCCCGTCCGCCATCAGCATTGCTGTGAATAGCAAGATGCACATCAGGTTTTTTAAAATTACTGTCTACCACGACCCGGTACAATGTCCAATCCGGGAGATTACGAAAAACTGCCACACCGTGATTTTCCAAAAATTTTTGGGTTACATCGGCAATTTGGTTCATCCTTGCTCCCTCTGTCCCATAAGCTCCGGCTCCTACATTTTGTTCCTGGGTCGATGGGCTAAGATAGATATTAGGCATTTAATTAAACCTCCATTGTTATATTGAACACTTAAATCCGTTATCGGTCCTATTTTTTAACCCTGACGATCTAGGAGTTAATTGCCCTGTCTGCCTGGAAAAGACTGTCTTTTATATAAGTTATGCAAAACTGAAAACAAAAGTTATAAGGTTGCTTTTACCCCAGGAATTAACTTTGGCAAAATAAGTTTTCAACGAAGTTTGCTATAATCGGGAACATATTCCAGTAGAAAAAGGTCTAAAAAACAACCGGTATTTTTACCCGCCCATCTTTTTGCCTAGAGAAAGGAATTGATTTGCACCATGAAAAATAAAGTCCGCTGCTTTTTTACCGCCTTACTGGCCGGGGTTTTAGTGATTTCTCTAGGTTTATTTGCTCCGCCTGAACAGGACATTTTTTCTTCTTTTAACCAAATGCAGCGGCTGAGCAGTTTCATCAATTCTCAAACCATGGAATTTTTCGGTGGTATTTGGGCTTTCGAAACAGGTAATCCAGCCCAACCCCCGCTCGAGCTTTTAGGTACTGCAGTAAGCGAGGTAAATACCCCGCCGCAAGATAAAGATAGCCATAACCCTCAAAACACCAACCTGGAAGCGGATAAAGCTGCGAGTAATACCAATGATAAAGGAACTGCCGCTTTTTCAGGAATAATCGGACCAGAGCCGGCAATGGCACAGGAGGAAAGCAAACCGGTCGCTCCTCCAGTGAAAACCGCCTACCTGACTTTTGACGATGGTCCCTCCGAAGCGGTAACGCTGCAAATTTTAGACACCTTAAAAGAACACCAGGTTAAAGCCACCTTTTTTGTACTGGGTTCCCGAGTAGAAAGCCATCCCTGGATTGTTCAACAGGCCTTAACCGAAGGTCACGGAATCGGCAACCACACTTATACCCATCGCTATCAAAAGATTTACGCCAGTCCCGATGCCTTTATCAGTGAAGTAAATCAATGCGCCAATGCGCTGTACTCAGCCATTGGTTTTCAGCCTCAAATTTTTCGGGCACCCGGCGGTTCCAATTTTAGAATGACCAAAACTTATGCCAAAATGCTTTGGGCCGACAATTATGAATACTATGACTGGAATGTTTGCCCGGGTGATGCCATGCCCGTTGCTAAATCCGCCCGCACTTTAATCGACAATACGCTGCGCCAAGCCCACGGCAAAAGCCGCATCATCGTGCTGCTGCATGACGCGCCGAATATGCGCAGCACTGCGGAAGCCCTGCCGGAAATTATAAAGGGACTCCGGGAAATGGGTTTTACGTTTGCCGTTATCACTCCTGAAACGATCCCCATTCAATTTAAACTGAAAGCATAGTTAAACCCCTGCTATTATAAACGTCCCCATTTATTTGATAAGTCCACCAAAAACGGGCATACTATGGCGGAAGAAACAACTGGCTTGGCCGGCGCAGTATATAAAACCGGCTATTACTATTACAAAATTGAAACAAAATAACAATTTATGATTATTAAATATTAGCTGAGAATATATCGGCTAACTTAATAACTAAAGGTGGTTGAGGTATGAAGGTTATAGTTGATCCGGATCTTTGTATTGAATGCGGAGCCTGTATTGATACTTGTCCGGAGGTTTTTGACTGGAACGACGAGGGCAAAGCGGAAGCAAAAGTTGAAGAGGTGCCGACTGAACTGGAAGCAACCTGTCAGGAAGCGATCGAAGAATGCCCTACTGAGGCGATTAAAGAAGTTGATTAAGCTTACTTGAGCTCGAGGCCCTAGCAAGAAACTTTGGTAAGAAAGCTAATAAACTAAAGACTAAGCAAAGACTGATCCGGCGGGCACCACAGGCATCGCCCGGTTAAGCGTTTTTTCTACAATCGTCCAATCCCCAGTGGTGTACTGATTCAACCTGATTTGCCGGATAAAACCGAAAGTAATGGGCAAAATATTACCAGAAGACGGAACGGCTATTTTGACGCTAGATACAAGCCACTAATCGCAGATGATTAGGCAGCCAGACGTTCCGACTCTTAA
>CAYXHK010000272.1:0-3006 GCA_964464665.1 uncultured Syntrophomonadaceae bacterium | reverse complement strand
TGTTTTTACTGGCGGGGCTGGTGATTGGTGCGGCCATATCCTTAAAAAATAAAGATATTGCCTATGGCCTGGTTATTATCTGGGCTTACTTCGGGATTCTTTTTAAACACCTTTCAGCTAACGGGTTTGTGGGCGCTTATCCCGCTATTATCATAACCGTAAGCTTTTCCTTGGTAGTGATGCTGGCCTTAATCCTGTCGCTGGCTTATAAAAAAGCCCGGGCTTAGCTTAAAGAATCGGTTAGCCAAAATGCCTAAAACTCAGTTAATTCAAAAATGATTGACAAGGCAGGATCATTAACAGGAGAATAACTTATCGGTAGGTCGCTCGCGGTGCCAAACCCCTTTAGAAGGGGTTTTTTTAGCCCAGATGGTTTAGATTGTATAAAGCGTTGGAAATTAAGAATTGACTTGGCAGGGTTGTCTTTCAGCTTAATAATCGTAAGTTGGTTCGCGCTATAATTAATTTGGGGAAGGCAACAGCGACCGGCGTCTTTTTATTCGCTGTGTTTTAATTATACCAGGAAAATTTGGGAATACTCAAGAAAAGCGGGTGAGGATGAACCGTAAAGCCTTATTAGCTGAAGGGCGATTCTGTTTCGGCCAACGAGACATCTGCGGCAGGAAATCTTAGCCATTTGAGCGAATAAGGCAATAATAGAATTGATGAGCTGGACTTGGCCCGGCAACCTGGCCTTGCCATTTAATCAAGAAAGGTGGAATTAGCAAATGCGCGTAGGGGTTTTTCAGTTTTTCCCCGAGTTTGGCAATGTCAAGTCCAATCTGCAGCGGGTGGAAAACGCCTTGGCGAAGGCGGAAATGGATTTACTGGTTTTGCCGGAGCTATTTAATTCTGGCTATCTCTTTGAGTCTCCCGCAGAAGTTAAGGAGCTTTCCGAGGAAATCCCCGGTGGTTTCACTACCGAGCGCTTACTGCGGTTGGCTAAAGAACGTCAAACGGCCATAGTTGCCGGGATGCCCGAGTATGACCCGGTTCAGGATAAGTATTATAACTCCGCGGTAGTATTGACCCCGGAAGGATATGCAGGCAAATACCGGAAAACGCATTTATATTATAAGGAGAACAAATGGTTCAGCCTGGGAGACCTCGGTTTCCAGGTATTTGAGCTGCCATCTGGGGTGCGGATAGGGGTGATGGTCTGTTTTGACTGGTTTTTCCCGGAAGCAGCCCGCTCTTTGGCGATCCAGGGAGCGCAGATCATCTGTCAGCCGTCCAATTTGGTCTTGCCTTACTGTCAGCAAGCCATGCTGACCCGGTCTTTAGAAAACTCAATTTTTTCGATTACGGCTAATCGAGTCGGCTCGGAACAACGGGATGAGGAAAATTTAACTTTTACCGGACAAAGCCAGGTGGTTGACCCTAAAGGTCAGGTCGTTTTAAGAATGGGTGAAACCGAGGAGCGGTTGGCCGTGGCGGAGATTGATCCGCAGTTGGCGCATAATAAGCAGCTGAATATGTATAATGACCTTTTTGATAACCGCCGGCCAGCCTTTTATGGGGAATTAACGTGCGATACCAAAACCGGCAATAAATAAGCGGATAAATTAATAGGTGACAATTATAACAAGTTAAACCAAAACAACATTAAACCAAAACAACATTAAACCAAGACCAGCGATCACCAACTCCCGAATCAAAGAATCGCTTAGGGTTCAAGTATCTATACTCAAGTATCTATTTAAAAGAGATAATGGAGATAACTTGGTTTGGTCAAGATGATGGCTGGGTTAAATAAAGGAGAGGGGCAAGCAGCATGCAGCAGGGAGTTTCGATCAAACACCTGAATCAGCATATCGGCGAGGAAGTGCTGATTCAAGGCTGGCTTTATAATAAACGATCTTCCGGTAAAATTCAGTTTTTGATTATCCGCGACGGCAGCGGCCTGGTACAGGGAGTGCTGGCGAAAAAAGAGGCGGAGCCGGCTGTTTGGGACGCGGCGAGTGCTTTAGGGCAGGAGTCGTCGCTTCGGGTTTGGGGAACCGTCCGGGAGGAACCCCGTTCCATCGGCGGGTTTGAAATCCAGATAGCCAGGTTGGAAGTTATCAGCCCGGCGGGAGAATACCCGATTACCCATAAAGAACACGGGGTCGATTTTTTAGCCGAGCGCCGGCATTTATGGATCCGCACCCCGCGTCAGAGCGCGATCCTTAGGATTCGTTCCGAAATTGAACATGCGCTGCGGGATTTTTTTTACCAAAGGGATTTTGTGCTGGCCGATGCCCCGATCATTACCCCAGCAGCCTGTGAAGGGACCACGAACCTTTTTCAGCTGGACTACCATGGGGATCCCGCTTATCTGTCGCAGAGCGGACAGTTATATAGTGAAGCCACGGCTTTGGCCTTAGGCCGGGTGTATTGTTTTGGCCCCACTTTTCGGGCCGAGAAATCCAAGACGCGCCGGCACCTGATGGAATTTTGGATGTTAGAGGCGGAAATGGCCTTTTTCGATCTGGATGACAATATAGAGCTGCAAGAAGAAATGATTGTCTACATTATTGAACGGGTTTTGGAGCGGTGTCGGCCTGACTTAAAAATATTGGAGCGTGACGTCAATCGGCTGGAAGCGATTACCCGGCCATTCCCCCGCATCAGTTATACCGAAGCGGTGGAGATTTTGCGCCGCAAGGGTGTGGATTTTGCCTGGGGGGATGATTTTGGCGCCCCGGAGGAGACCTTGATCTCCGAGAATTTTAACGCGCCGGTATTTGTGCACCGGTATCCCACGGCTTTAAAAGCCTTCTACATGAAACCAGACCCGGCGCAGCCCGAGGTGGTGCTCGGCGCGGATCTTTTGGCTCCGGAAGGGTATGGGGAGATAATCGGCGGCGGGCAGCGCATCGATGATTTGGCCCTGCTCCAGCAGCGGATTGAGGAACACGGGCTGCCGCAGGAGGCTTTTGAGTGGTATTTGGATCTGCGTCGCTACGGGTCGGTACCGCACTCCGGGTTTGGCCTGGGCATTGAACGCACCGTGGCTTGGCTCTG
>CAYXHK010000271.1:0-3010 GCA_964464665.1 uncultured Syntrophomonadaceae bacterium | reverse complement strand
CGATGCGTAAACATATCGCGAATATTATTTAACATGCTAGGAGCTATGTCGATCAGCCGATCTATCGTATTATTGGCGTCAACCGGCATCAAGCGGACCTGATTTTGTCCAACCACCAGAAAACCAACCGGTTGAACGGATACCCCGGCCCCGCTTCCCCCGCCAAAAGGCAGGTGTCCATCCGGCAAATCACCGTGCGCATCATATTCCCCGCCACCGGCAGCAAACCCGCAGCTTACCCGCGAAATCGGCACGATTACCGTTCCGTCAGGGGTCTCGACCGGATCACCCACCACGGTGTTTACATCCACCATTTCTTTAATACTTTCCATGGCTGTTTTCATCAAGGTTTCTATAGGATGATTTGGCACCTGAACGCTACCCCCTTTGCTCTTTGCTTAAACTGAATCGTTTGAGTTTATAATCTACGTTTATGACCCGAACCACAACAACTGGCAAATTCGGGCAACTTAAGGCTGCAATCATAATATGACCCAATCGGGTTTTAAATATGCAAATAATACTAAAAATGCCTAGACTAAACGCCTTTTCGTGCGCGCATTCTTCACCCGGTATAACTGGGATATGCGCCAGCCGTCTAGGAGCATCTCCCCCAGGCGGGTTTCAAAGATAACCAGCAGTTCCATACGCCAGCCGCTCTTTTGATAATTAGGGTTAACCATGATCTCCGGCTTAGGAATTGATTTCCCGGTCGCCTGTTGGATGCCGGCCAGCACCCCGCCTTTGACCCCCCAGCAAACTCCGGCAGCCAAGGCGGTTTCCATGGCATTATACAGGCCGACCTCCGTAACCCAGCGCAGTCGTCTAAACCGTTTAATCCTTTTATTCCCAATCAGTTCAAGCACACCTTTGGCGTATTCCGCCAGGTCCATTAGTTTGGTGCGAAATTCAGCTAAATCGGCTAAGTCCGCCAAATCGGAACACGCTTCCGCGGCTGCGGGCAGATCGGTCAAAACCTCCCGTTTTTTCAGCGAATCGAAGAGCGATCCGAGCAGCCATTTCCGGTAGTAATGCCCAAAGCTAAAACGGGTCAACCGGGAAGATGGCCCCACCTCCAAGATAATCTCAGTCTGCCGCCAATCTTTCCAGAACGAAAAGCGGATTTCTACGGGAAATAACCAAATTAAGCTGATTAAAGTCAGGATACCCAGACCAATAACCAAGATTTTGGCACTCACTTAGGCACCCCTTTACTCAACCGAAAACCGGCAACGATTCTCCGCCTTCGGCTTCTGCTTTCGTTTCCGCTTTCGCCTCGGCCTTACCGCCTCTGCTTCGGCTTTCTCCTTCGGCTCTGCTCTTGCTTCGGCCTCTGCTTTCGCTATCGCTTCTGCTTCCAAACCTTACAGTCTTCGGCATATATCCAATCTTCGGCTCTAGTGCCGCCGGTTTCCAGATTCTAGTTGTAGTAGTTCCCCGTTTCGGAGTTAGGTATTCTAAACAGTCAACCGCAGGTACCAGATTTATTTACTCAGGAAAAGAAGGGGAAAGAATTGACTGGCGTGTATGAGAGTTATAGGATAGGATAAATCGGCGGCACTATTGAGGGATGGACATGGAAGAAAACAAGGCAAAACGGGAATCAACAACACGCCCAGAAAGGATTAAATGGCGGCAAACCGAAAAGCTGGTCCGCTGCCGTTGTTATAATAGCCATTTGGCTGGGAGTACTCCTCTTATTTTATTGGATCATAAAATAAAGGAATCTAGATCATTTTCAGAGGGATGGGTACTTAACTTAGGACTCTACTCAGCGGGAAACGCGGCGGAAAAGTCATCCATAGGCGGCAGGTCCGCCAAGCTGTCCAGGCCAAATACCCTTAAAAATTCAGGTGTGGTAGCGAATAGTATGGGACGACCAATCGTCTCCTTGCGTCCGGCCTCCTGGATCAGTTCCCTTTCCAGCAAAGTCGCAAGCACCCGGTCCGCCTTTACCCCCCGGATGTATTCGATCTCGGCCCGGGTGACCGGCTGCCGGTAGGCTATGATGGCCAGACACTCCAAAGCAGCCCGCGAAAGCCTGGTGCTGATCGGTTGGAGCAGTTTTTCGATATAGGCAGCATACGCCGGGAGCGTCCCCATTTGAAAGCCCTGCGCCACCTTGATGATTTGGATGCCCCGTTTTTCCCGTTCATACATATCCTGCAAATCGGCGATCAGGTCGTGAATCTGCTCCGGGTCGAGGCCGATTATTTTGCTGAGCGTTTCTGGGGTAAGGGGTTCGGACGCGACAAATAAAAGCGCTTCTATTGCTGCCCGTTCTTCTTCCCTAAAAATTACTGGCATGGCACACCAGTCCCCCTCCCTGCAAACATTATTGATTGAGATTTAATAGAGATAAAATTCATTAAAATAAATTCATATTCAATGCCAGTCATACTATCTAAATTCTCATTAAATCAATTAAACTCTTAAAGACTTGGCTATCCTCTAGGTAGTCAGCTCTGAGTCTACCTCTGGATCCGCCTTCGAATCTTATTCATAATCCGCTCCGTTAAAATCAGCACCCAAGCTCTCACTAAACCCCTCACCCAAAGACCCAGCAACCCGTTCTACCAAGATCGGTCCGAGCGTCCGCTCCTGAATTACCCGCACCTGCTGGCAGCGAATCAGTTCCAGGAGCGCCAGGAAGGTTATAACGATTTCTCCCCGGGTGCTCATCTGCGAAAACAAAGAGTTGAAAGTCACCGGCCTGCCCGCACCAGTGCCTGCGGTTGTGCCTATGCCTACACCTGTACCAGTGCCTGCGTCTACGCCAACGCCTACGCACGCACCAACGCCCGTGCCTGCGCCCGAACCCACGCCTACGCCCGAACCTACGTCTATGCCTATGCCAACGCCTACACCCACACCCGTACCCGCGCCTACGTCAATACCTGCGCCCGCACCAACGCCCGCTCCGGCGGCTCCCAGTCGTTCCAGAATGTACTGCATCTGTTCCATGATCGTAACCTGGTCCCGCGTTAATTCCAGATAGGGTTCCGGGGTT
>CAYXHK010000270.1:0-3018 GCA_964464665.1 uncultured Syntrophomonadaceae bacterium | reverse complement strand
AATTTGCACCTGCTCTACGTTATTTAAGGTGTCGGCTTCGCTGTTACTGCCAGTCTGACTACGGCTGCTGGCCTGACTGCTACTGCTGTTTAGCCAGGCATTCCCCCAATACTGGTTTCCTTTGGGGTCGATCACCTGCAGGTCGAGATTGTTAACGAGGGTTGCCATACTGCCGGCTGTCACAGAAGGATCCGTCCAAGCCAGCGTCGCCTTAAAAGGCGCCCCTTTTTCGCGGACCGTAAAACGGTATTCCGCCACTCCGCCGGCAATGACCCCGGCGGATTCATCAGCATAAAGAAACGAATCAGATTGCAGGGCAAGTATCGTATTGCTTAAATCCAGCACGCCAAAGCCCTGGGCAAAATTCGTGCTTACTTGCTCCCGGCGTGCTCCGTTAATCAGCGCGGATTTTAAAAGCGCGGCAGACGGATCGGCCACCTCTTGTTCTTGTCCTTCTTCTTGAAACCATTGCCGCAGCAAACCCGCGGCTCCCCCGGCCACCGCAGCCCCCATGCTACTTCCTTCCATCAAGGTGTATTGGGGATTAGCCGCAAAATTACTGTTGACCAACGAGGAACAGGCGGATACGAGCGCCGATCCCGGAGCGACTAAATCCGGTTTGATCCGGCCATCACCGGCCGGGCCCTGACTGGAAAACTTGGTAACTTGCCCAGCCTCCGCCGCCTCCGGACTCAGTGTAGGCCGCACACTTTGACTGGCGCCGATGACCAGAGCGTTTTTACTGTTTGCTTCCGAGGTCAAAGAACTAGCCGCAGGCCCGCTGTTGCCGGCGGCTATAACCGGTAAAAAGTCGGGGTACATGCGGACAAACCGATCAATCTGGGCGGTATTGTTTTCATAAGTGTTCTGCCCCCCGCCCCAGCCGTTAATATGTATCCGAACCCCGGCCGAATAAGCCGGGAAAAAAAGGTCTCTTAAATTCTGCGGGGGCTTTAAAATGGAATTTTGGTCCAACAAGGCTTGAAAATAAAGGCTGGCCTCCGGCGCAATCCCCTGGAATTGTCCAGCCGAGGCTTCTCCGGTTCCCACCAGGGTTGCCGCCATGTGGGTACCATGCCCTACCGGGTCATCCGGCACTTTCCGACCGGCCCAAGATTTTAACATAATCACCTTTGGCATACGGCCGGGCACACTCTGCAGGTCGGGGTGCAAATCGTTCAAATTGCCGCGGTCTAAACCGCTGTCAGCCAAGCCCAGGATTTGCCCCCGGCCGGTCAGCCCGGCCGAAACCACCAGCCCGGGAACTTGCAAAGGCTCAGCTCCGATAATGTCAGAGGCCCGGTCGTTAAAAAACTGGGCCTCAGGTATAGTATGCAGGGAACCTTTATTCCCCAGCCAATTCAAAAGCAATAGACACCCGGTAAGGAGGATCAACTTGCAGCAAGTTAACTCCCGACTGTGACGAATGCGACAAATATAACGAAAAAAAAGCATCTGCTTCTCCTTTTCACCGTCCGTTAAGACCGTTATCTTCTTATGTGGAACTCAAATCAAGCAGAGTTATCTGCTATTCAGGAAGAATTGAAAAACCATAGAAAGACGGATAATATGCCTAAATGCTTATTATTAATTCTAAAAAATCCCTAGCTAGGTGAAATGCCTATAAATATTTAACCGCCGGACCTTATAAAAAAGTTACGCTCTTTTGTAAAAAATTACGCTTTGCTTCTAAACAATTGTATTGGATAACTGAATGGTCTGATCTTCATAGCCTCATAGAGAGCTATAATATGCTGAAAACAAAAATCCAGTGAATTTAATTAAATTTGTAAATTTGCCACGCTGCAAAAGAGTAATAATTATAAATAATTAACCAATAAAACATCTGTTTGCCCATTCTGCAATATTCTATCATATAGTCATCCGGCCAGGTAGGCACTAATATTCACTATAAATGGTTATATTTGGGATGGGATAAAGAAGACGTTAAATGGCTGGCACAATATAACCAGCCGTAAGTATTCATCATGAACAATATGACAACCACCTTGACCCTAAAATTAATTCCCTTGTCCCCTGAGGGGACAAATGATTTATTTCACAAATGGTTGCCTAGATTTGTCAAACAAAGAATTTTGAGTTATGCAATTTGCTCATTTACGTTGGGTAAGTACCTTTACGACAAATTTAGGCAAAGCCAGCATCCGGCGCCAGCGGCGCGGTTCCCGTACTAAGCGGCCCAGCCACTCCAGTTGGAGGCGGCGCATCCAGGCCGGCGCCCGCTCAACCCGGCCGGCAATCACATCCAGACTCCCGCCTACGCCAATACTGACTGGCACAGTCAATTTTCCCGCTGCCAGTTGCTGACGAATCCAAAACTCCTGCCGCGGCGCGCCCAGAGCCACTAAAAGCAGATCCGGCTGAGCCTCCCGGATCATTTGCAAAACCTGCTGTTCCTCCAACGAACCGGGCTGAAAATACCCATGGTAAGCACCGGCTACAGTCAGCTTGGGATACAGTCCCTGCAGTATTTGACCGGCTTCCTCCGCAACCCCTGGGGCGGACCCCAGCAGAAAAAGCCGATACCCTTTGACTTCCGCCACCGGACCCAAAGCTAAAACCAGATCAATGCCGGTAACCCGCTCAGGCACCGGCTGCCCCAGATGCCGGCTGGCCCAAACCACACCCGCTCCATCCGGGGTCACCAAGTCAGCCTGGTTGATCAGCTGCAGCAATTCCGGCTGCTGCTGCGCCTGGTAAATAATTTCCGCGTTCAGAGTAATCACCTGGCGCGGCTCTCCGAAGCTAATGAATTCCATAATTCTTTTAAGCGTCTGCTGCATATCCAGACGATCAATCTGCGCTCCCAACACCGTTACCCGGGACTGGTCCGCTGCTTTTTCGGACTTTAGAGCTGGAAAACCTGGAGAGTCCTGCCCACCAAGGGAGGGGCAAGAACTCCGTCTGATTTTCGATATTGACGATCGGTCGGCTTCTGCCGGCCCACCAAGGCAGGGGGCGGATTCCGCCGTATCCTGCCGCCAATTATTGGTTCCA
>CAYXHK010000269.1:0-3030 GCA_964464665.1 uncultured Syntrophomonadaceae bacterium | reverse complement strand
CGTAGTTTTGTAGGGCAAAATATAGAAAAGCCCCGGTTAAGCCCAAGAGGGACAGAGCCTTCCAGGGGATAGGTTCCGGATCTTCCTGGCGTTGACGTTCCCGATGAAAAAATGGATATAAGACCAGACTGGCCAAAGCAAAACGCAGAAAAGCCAATGTGCTCGGCGGCAATTGATCCATGGCAACCTTAGTCGTGACGTAAGTGGAACTCCAGATCAACACCGCGCCCAGCAGAGCCAGCAACGCGCGTTGGCGGTTATTTTTAGGCATATTTATAGTTCACCTATTTCTATTTATTTGGTTCGTTCTGTTTATCCTGTGGTTTATTCTGTTTATTCTGTGGTTTATTTTGCTGGTCTTTTCGAAGTACTGCCAGCCGGGCCTATTTATCGTCTGTGGCCCCGCCGTCACCAGACACCGGGATCGCTTCCCCCAAATAAGTCGGTTCTGGTTTGATAACCTTGGCTAACCAAAAATCTTTATTTCGGGCGGCCATTTCCCGCACTCCATAAGCGGCCATTACCTGCCCATAATCATGTTTGTCGGAAGCAACTCCATAGGCTTCCAAACCCAATTCTCTGGCGATGAAAACCGCCCGCTTCAAGTGGTACTCCTGGGTCACGATGATGACCTTCTTTACCTGAAAAATGTCCCGGGCCCGGTACAGACTTTCATAGGTGCTGAAACCGGCATGATCCATAAATATGTCCTGCCCGCTGACGCCCTGGCTTTTAATAAAGTCCTTCATCGTATTCACTTCGTCGTAATCCTTGCGTCCGTGGTCACCGCTCACGATTATCTTGGGCGCTTTGCCGTTTTCGTATATTTCGTGGCCGGTGGTCACGCGGTCTTTAAGCATGGTAGACAATGTTCCGTCCGGCAGTACGTAGGCACCCAGAATAAGCACCGCCTCCGCGCTGGGCACGTCCTGCACCGTGTGTATATATCTAGCGCCCACCTGCTCCACATAGCGGTTGATCGCCAAAAAAGCGAAGCCTGATCCGATCAGTAAAATAAATATTAGGCCTATGGCTTGTTTGTAGTGATTGAGAAAAAATGATTTCAACGTTCTGTTCTCCTGGAGTACATTTTAGTTGTAGTTGTACCGGTTTAGTTTGAAACGCAAGTCGTTTAATATGAATTGTCCATTTTTAATTATTGTACATTATTAATGAAGGCGCGGTTAAAAAGCGTAGTAAACAAGTATAGTTAAAAAGTGCAGTCAAAATGTTATCTAAATTTGCGGTTAAGGATAATTATAACCGCTTCGAATGACCTATGCTAAAACTTATCTCTGCTGCGGGGCTGGTCAGTATTTATCTCAGCGGATACTCTGACAGCTTTACAAAACGGAATCCCCGCTTTTTTAATTCGGGGATGGCCAGTTTAAATCCTTCCGCGGTTTCCTTTTCCGGATGGTTCATATGGCCGATAACGATCGATCCCGGCTCAGCCTTGAGGAGAGCTTGTTTTACCTGCTCCTTTGAGAAGGTAGCCCCGGCATCCCCAAGAATACTAAAAGCCACTACCTCCTCACCCAGATCATTCGCTATTTTGACCCCGATCTCATCACAGTAGGCCGTTCCGGGACGGAAGAACTTCGGTTTATTACCCGTTAACTCCATAATCTTTCGGTCATTCAGGGATACTTCATAAATTACGGCTTGAATACTTTCGGTGCCTTTAATTCCGTAGGCTGACCGACCGTTTACCGATAACGGTTTATGTTCGTAACCGTGGTTTGCTATCTCAAACAGCGGATTTTGGGACAGCATTAAAAAAGTTTCTGGGTTTGCATCGATCCAACGACTGTTAATAAACAGGGTTGCCGAAACGTTTTCAGCTGACAAGTATTCAATTAATTCCTGATCATAGCCGCTGCTGTCCGGACCGCCGCAAGCATCAAGCGTCAGGGCGATGACCGAATCATTCGTGTCGAGTCGAGTCTTTACTCCCGAGACGGTTTCTCCCCATTGTTGAGGTACAGCCTGATAGTTTTTATCGGGAGTATAGTCTTTGGCAGTATTGTCTATAGATGTGTTGTCTTTGTACAAAATTTTTTCTAAGTTTAGAGATTGGCCAGATTTTTCATCCAGGTTTTTTACCGGCTGCTCCTGACAGCCGACCTCAAATAAAGCAATCCCAAGCATCAATAAAAAAAAGAGGAATGCTGAAATGGGAGGACTTGGTCGACCCGAAACCTTTTTATTTAGGAAACTCGATCTGCGTAAAAACATTTCCTGTTTTCTCCCGTCAGTTTTGGGGAACGAATCCGGCTTCGCCCAATTCCATGGACGCGGTTCCCAAGCTAAAGTTGACCACTTTGGCCATGAAATCCGGCAATTGGTCAACCGCTATCCAAAGCTCCGCTCTGACCTGCTCCCCATATTGAATATCGGCTGACTGCTTCATTATACTAGAGAACTGTTTCTCCAGACTACCATAATAGCCATAATCCAGGGTAACTATTAGCTTCTGCGCATACTCCAGGCTGATGATCCGGGCTGAATCCAGGCCGGATTGCACCGACTGGGTATAGGCTTTTACCAATCCCCCGGTTCCCAGCAATACACCCCCAAAATAACGGATTACAATCGCCAGGACATTTTCTAAATGCCTGGTCTTAAGCACATTCAGAATCGGCCGCCCGGCGGTCCCGCTCGGTTCCCCGTCATCGCTGCACCGCTCCAATAAACTGCCATCCTGCCGTACGACATAAGCAAAACAATAATGATTGGCCCCGGGATATTTCTGCCTGGCGGCGCGCAGTTCTTTTTCCGCATCCGGTAGTTGGTTCAGGGGAATTAAAACCGATATGAATCTCGACTTTTTTATATTCAACTCTGCCGTGAAAATTTCCTTGATGGTCTTATAAAACATTGGTTTGACCTTTCAAAATTTGCTTACCTGTTTTATATCGAACCTTTGATTACTTTAGTGAATCTGTGATTACTTCAATCGGATAGTTTTTTATTGAATTGCCGAAACCGTTTTATTAATTCTGGGGTTTCTGGCACCCGGCGCAATAA
>CAYXHK010000268.1:0-3030 GCA_964464665.1 uncultured Syntrophomonadaceae bacterium | reverse complement strand
GTATTTGCCCACTTGTAAATAGTATTCGCCAACATTTTTTGTTCATCATTGAAGGAAAATTCTATAGCCATTAAATATTATCCCCCTTTAATTTTATTTAGGAATGGTCTAATCCTAATAAACTTAATCACCTATTTTTTCGTAAGCCCTAGAAATAGGTTTGCCTCTCCCTTTATAACCCCCAGCGGTTCCGGGTAATCAGGTTTCCCTTCCTGGACTCACGCCCGGAGTCAGTTTAAGTCAACACATTTCTAATGGACGAAGAGGAAACCTCCCCTTTTCCAAATATCTATATTAGGGACTGTCTGGATGACCAGTAAGAATTCGTTGTAGTCAGAGTTAACTGCTCCTTAGATCCTCAAACAACAAGTATTCAAGCAACTAAGTTACACCATCCCGACGTATTCAGGTTTCAAAATTATTGAAGATGTCAGCTGTGACTAGCTGAAGGTTATGTATAAATATGGTTCTGCCTCAAGTTGCTGCAAAGTGGATTGTCCACAGGAGCAAACCACACCTTTATACAATAGAGAAGCTCATGCTTCTATTTCCAAATAACTCTATTAGAAACTAGCTTTTCGATACTTAATTAATAATTTTAACAAGTTCGGTTAGGCTGTTTCGGAGTTATCCGGCATAAAGGGTTCACTTCATCCTGCCAGGTGGGTTGATATTCAGTCAATTAGAAGAAAACCTTGCCTTCAACTAAATACCCACACCTCCTTTCTTAGCCTGGAGCAAAATAGAATTGACTTCGTTCTCTATTTTGCACTTCCTTCAACTAATATCTGACCTGAAATGAGCCCGGCCATCCTCGGAATCGATGATAATAAGAGGTTTCACATGCGGAATTAAGCGGGTTAAAAATATTATTTTCAAAAATAAATTTGTATAAATTTAAAATTCAGAATTTAAATTTAGGATACATTGAGTAACATAGCCATTTTTGGCATCAATTATTACTATAGCATTTTACCTGAACTTGTCAACCATTAGGAATATTGTCGTAATTGTCCGACATGTCTGACCTTTCCGTAAATTTAAGCCGCCGTGTCGTTTATTGTCGAATAATCTTATGAATCTTTTGATTTGTATAGTAAATACTAAAATATTTACTTTACATTCATTTTATCATTTGTTAAAATGAAAAAAGAAATAAGGACAACCTGTTATTCTAGCTTGTTATAATATCCAAAAATTCAAAATTCAAATTTGATTCCACTGCAGAAAGTATTATTTAGTGGAAATCCATCTCATTTGGGCCACTAGATTGCTCGTTTTAAGGGTGTTTCACCCTATAATTTATGGATTGTCATATACATTTTGGAGTTGCTAGAGGTTTATGCAGCGGAATCAAATTTGAGCAATTTGACTACTATCTAATTTCTAATATAATAATAATAATAAACTTTTTTAGTTAAACTGCTATAAATCGAACGCGCTTTACCCGCAGCATCAATCACCCTACTTATCACTTCTACACTACACTTCTAGTTATATCTGCACATCTTGCTCTATTGTGCCCAGTTTCCAAATCCATCTAGCTAGGTTGCTTAACACCAGTCTTATTTCCCAAGCCTATGATTATTAATTAAAACACTAATCTGTAACCATTATTTCACCTGCATTTCACCTGCATTTCACCTGCTGGCGACAATTCTTAATCAGTTTGTTGCCAACTAAAAGATCGATTTAGATGACCCATTGTGCGCTTAAATAAAGAATTGCCCTAAATTTTTGGGAAAGGGGTGATGTAACTAGCAGTACCACTTTTCTGGTTTAACTTATCTCGTTTAACTTACACCGGGTCTTATCAATCACAACCCTAATTAAAATTACTATTTTATGGAGGTGTCTTTTAATGTCTTTTGCTGATGAGTATCGTTCCAAACTGGTTAGCGCCGAAGAGGCGGTTAAGATTGTTAAAGACGGCGACTGGGTAGACTACGGTTTCGGCCACACCAACCCTTATGCCCTGGACAAAGCCCTGGCAGCCCGCAAAGATGAGCTGAAAGATATCAAAATTCGGCACTGCCTGAGCTTAAGGATGCCCGAAGTAGTTAAAGCAGACCCCTACAGAGAAACCTTCTACCACTCCAACTGGCACTTCAGCGGCGCAGACCGCAAACTGCACGACCAAGGCTTAATGAACTATATCCCGATGATTTTCCGAAACAAACCGCTTTTCTACCGCAAGAGTATTGTTAATGATGTTGATGTCGTCATGTTTAGGGTCACCCCGATGAATAAGCACGGTTACTTCAACCTGCATAATGCTGTAGCTGCCGGTCGCGCCACTGTCGAAGCGGCTAAAAAAGTCATTTTGGAAGTGAACCCAAATCCAAATCTCCCCTGGTGCTATGGCGGCAGAGAAGAATGCATTCATATTTCCGAGGTCGACTACATAGTCGAATTCGAATCTCCGGTGGAAGTAATCCCGCCGGCAACCCCCAATGAAATCGACAAAAAAATTGCGGGAATCGTTGCGGAACAAGTTCCAAACGGCGCTTGCATCCAGTTAGGTATCGGCGGCTTGCCGAACATGGTAGGTACCCTGCTCGCCGAATCCGACCTTAAAGACTTGGGCTGTCAGACTGAAATGATGGTTGACGCTTACTACCATTTGTATCAAGCAGGCAAATTGACCAACATGAAAAAAGGCATTGACAGAGGCAAGGCTACTTATGCATTTGCCGCTGGTAGCCAATTCCTCTATGACTGGATGAACGAAAACCCCTTCCTGGCTACTTATGCGGTAAATTACACCAACAACCCATTCAATATGGCCCAAAATCCGAATACTGTAGCCATTAACAATTGCGTCGAGGTTGACCTTTTTGGTCAGATTTCTTCAGAATCCTCCGGTCCCCGGCACATCAGCGGTACCGGCGGTCAGTTAGACTTTACCACGGGCGCTTACATGTCAGAGGGCGGAAAAGCGTTCATCTGCTGCACCTCCAGCTTTACGGATAAACAAGGTGTCCTAAGATCCCGGATCGTCCCGATGCTGCCGCAAGGATCGATCGTTAC
>CAYXHK010000267.1:229-3032 GCA_964464665.1 uncultured Syntrophomonadaceae bacterium | reverse complement strand
GCTTTAGGAGGCGAGCGATATACATGGCAGTCACATCCCCCTCGGGGTTAAGATTGGTGCCTAAAATAACCTCTTGTACTTTCCCTTGATTAATCCGTTCCAGCAGTTCCCGAATCCGCAGTTTATCCGGGCCCACTCCGTCCATCGGGGAAATCACCCCTTGCAGGACGTGGTATTTGCCCCGATATCCCCGCGTTTTTTCAAAAGCAGCCACATCCCGCGGCTGCTCCACCACACAAAGGAGGGCGGAATTCCGCTGCTCGTCGTTGCAGATGGAGCAGGGATCTCGGTCAGTCAGATTACAGCAGACGGAACAATACCCGATCTTCTCCCGGGCTTCCAAGATAGACTCCGCCAGCTGCCGCGCTTCTTCCAGCGGTCGCTGCAGGATGAAAAAAGCCAGCCTTTGGGCCGACTTAGGCCCGATCCCCGGCAGTTTATGCAACTCGTTGATCAGGTTGGCGACCGGTCCCACATAATAAGCCATGCTCAAACCTCGCTATATACCATGCTCAAACCTCGCTTCAGTTAAAAAGACCCGGTATCTTTAACCCACTCTGTTGTATCAGCAGTAACATTTACTTGAGTACTGTTTAAAAAAGACCCGGTATCTTTAACCCACCCGTAACCTTGCTCATTTCCTCACTTTGAAGTTCGGCTGATTTCCGAAGCCCTTCATTAACCGCAGCCAGTACCAGGTCCTCTAACATTTCCACATCTTCCGGATCTATTACTTCCGGACTGATTTTAATCTCTTTGATTTCCTGTTTCCCGGTTACGACTACCCGCACCGCGCCTCCCCCGGATGCGGCTTCAACGGTCATTTCTTTGAGATCCTCCTGAGCCTTGGCCATATCCGCCTGCATTTTTTGCACCTGTTTCATCATCTTACCCATATCACCGAATTTCATTTTCCCATCTCCTTTATCTTTATTAATTCCATTAATCTTCGTCGGTTAACTTAACCCGTTCCGCGCCAAAAATCTCTACTGCCGCTTGGACTAAGGGCTCTTGCCATGGGTCTGATTCCGGATCTGAATTTGGCCCTTCCTGGTTTCCGCGGCGTGTTTCACGTGGAACATTAGCGTCATCTTGCATCTGACAGCAAAGCCGCAGGGGCTGGTGGAAAATACTTCCAAGTAGTTCTTCCACTAAAGTTTTATTACCCGGCTCCTCCACTTTTTGCTGGTGGAAATTACAGCCTTTACGAAAGGCTAAGCGCAGGACCCCTTCCCGCCATTCAACGGGTTCGGCCTCTAAAAGCAAGGCTTGTAAAGCAATGTTTCGCTTGCGCAGCACCTCCAAAAAGGGTTTCCACTGCCGCTTAATCCCATTAAGGTCTAGTTCCCGGTTCCCCTCCGCTTTAAACGCTGCAGCCGAGGAGGCGGAAGCATCAGCTTGCGCCGCCGGAGCAGGTGATTCGGGTGAACCGGGCGACCCGGAAGCCCCAAGACCAAAAGACCCTGGTATACCAGGGGGTTCTAATGATCCTGGCGGTTCTTGTTTTGACGTTCTTGGTGTTTCTGCCTTTTCTGGCGGCTCTGGTATTCTTAGCGTTTCTGACGTTTCCTGCGGCTCCGCTTTTTCCGGTTGCCGGGCGGGTCCGGTTTCTCCGCGCCGCTTAGTCGGCTCTGGTTCAGGCCACTGCGGTTTTCCGGGCGGCTGAACTCGCCCGGCTGGGCTTTCCTTTAGGCCTGGTTCCAGCTTTAGACCAGTTGGCCGGACCTGTTCCAACGATTCAATCCGGCGCTCCAGTTCCCCGATCCGATCCATACCCTGCTGTTCGGCGACCTCAATTAAAGCGGCCTCCAGCATCCACCGGGGCTGAATCGCCCACTTTAAGTCAGTTTCCAATTGGGTAAAAAAGCGGATAAGCCCGATCAGCTGCTCCGTCTGCCATAGGTTGGCCTGAGAAATCAGGCTCTCGGAAGCTGAAACCACGGCCAGCTGCTCGGTTCGCGCCCCCAGTTTAAGCAGCAGCAGGTCGCGGAAATACCCGATCAGATCCCGTACAAATTTACGAATATCTTTACCCTGCTCAATTACCAAAGCTACCAGCCGGATCAAGGCTCCAGCGTCATTCTGTTTCAGGGCGCTGACCACCTGGGCCAAAAGCTCTTCGGACACCGTACCCAGCACTTGATTCACATCTTCGATCTCAATGACCTCGTCCGTAAAGCCAATACATTGATCCAGCAGGCTCAAGGCATCGCGCAATCCCCCTTCCGCCGCCTGCACCATCACCGCCAAGGCTTCTTCCGTTACCGTAATATTATTGTTTTTGGCGACTAATCGCAAACGTTCCAACAGGTCGGCCCGGGAAATCCGGTGAAAATCAAAGCGCTGACAACGCGACAGGATGGTGGCGGGCAGTTTATGGGCTTCCGTAGTGGCCAGGACAAAAATTACGTGTCCCGGCGGTTCTTCCAAGGTTTTAAGCAAGGCATTGAAAGCCTCTGTAGTAAGCATATGTACTTCATCAATAATATAAACCCGAAACCGGCCGCCCGACGGAACGAACTGCACCCGTTCCCGCAGGTCGCGGATCTCGTCAATCCCCCGGTTGGAAGCCGCGTCAATTTCTAAAACATCCAGGGAACCGCCTTGGTTTATGCTTTGGCAATTAGCGCATTGATTGCACGGTTCCCCGGCCTGGGACTCAAGGCAGTTTACGGCTTTGGCCAAAATCTTCGCAATACTGGTCTTGCCCGTTCCCCGGGGCCCGCAAAAAAGATAAGCGTGACTTATCCGACCCTGTTTCAGAGCATTGATCAAAGTCCGCGTAACGTGTACTTGGCCTACT
>CAYXHK010000267.1:0-219 GCA_964464665.1 uncultured Syntrophomonadaceae bacterium | reverse complement strand
GGTCGCCATTCCCGGTACAAAGCCACATACGCCACAAGGGTTCCCCCCAATCCAGGATAAACTGAAATAAGCCGCCTATTGGCGGCTCATTTGGGTCAGTAAAAATCAATAGCCGTGCACCCGCCTTCGAATTGGCCTCCCAGGCGTTACAGACGCAGTTAGCTCGATCCAGGCTCCCCCACGGCACACTGAAGGGTTCCCTTAGTGCTGCTTCCTTCC
>CAYXHK010000266.1:0-3047 GCA_964464665.1 uncultured Syntrophomonadaceae bacterium | reverse complement strand
TGTCTGCCGGCCATAGCCGTATTCTTTTCCGGGCTGTCACAGGAAGAAAGTTCTTTGTAAGCCAGGACGATAATCGATTTAATATCCGGAGAAATCGTTTCGATCCTAGGAGACCTCGGACTGTTATAATCGGCAACCGCCGCAAAGCCAACATCATCAACCCCCAAGCCTAAGGCAAACTCCCTAATGCTCTCTTTCATGGCATTCATTCCTATCCCCCTCCTCATTTTCCATCCTGATGGCGGTTCACAGATTTTATCTGACAACGCAAAGCCAAACCCCTTTATTTCTAATGACTGCGACACTTATTATTCGGCATTAAATTTTGCTTTGCCCGGCCCATTTTCTATTAGCGATTGAACCCCATTTATGAAATCTTTGCTTTCAAAGAGTGGCGGAACAATCTGCAAAAGCAGGTCATCCGAGTTGTTTGGCCCTCCGTTGTAATACTCTCTGTGCAGTTTTTTGGTTACTGCGTGCGCCAAGGTTGCCCTTTCCGCAAGCATCTTCATGTATTGAAGCTTTGTTCATCAAGTTCCGCGTCCGAAACTACCTTGTTGACAATATTCCATTTTTCCATTTGCTCCGCCTTGTACATATTGGAATCGTAAACTATTTCCTTGGCCCTGGCCGCCCCAGCCCTGGCCGCAATCAACAGATTTACGTTGATACGACGCCTTATTTGGCGGTGGCGGTAGCGACGCGAAGTTTAGGCCGCACGTTTCATAACGAAATATAATTCCATTAATTAGCTCAAATCCAGGCATGACCTATGTCAGCAGGGTTTCCGGCCGCTTGTTAAATCGATTCATTAATTAGCTCAAATACTCCACCTCCCCGAAAAGCGTCCTTTGCCTTTGGTGTATATACACGTTAATCAGTAAAAAATATATACCCCAAAAATTATTTGAGTTTGTTTAAATGCCTTAGATTTGACAATAAACCTTGTACCCATTCCTCGCCGAATTGGTCGGCCACCTCTGCCTGAGCCTTCTCCCAAAGAGGAATAGCCCGGTTAACTGCATCCCGGCCCTTATCGGTTATGCCAATGCACTGCTCGCGCTTGTCTTCACCCGTCGATACGGTAATCAGACCCTTTTGTTCAAGCAAACGAACATTTCTGCTCAGGGTAGTACGATCCATTCCCAGCATGTTGGCCAGCTGGGAAAGATTCGCCTTATCCCGCATCAGTACAGTCATAAGCAGTGAAAGTTGGGTGGTTTTTAGACCGGCGGCACCAATAATTCGGTCATAATGCGCCGTCAGTAACCGTGTAGATTTTCTTATGTTAAAGCAAACACATTGCGAACCCATCTCAGCCGCTCTCTTCCTAGATGGGGAGATATTATCTTTCATCTCTGACCCCTTCTTTACCGCTTGACTCTTATCAAGCTGTTTCTTAATACAAGTATATACACGCATTTGCCAAAAAAGCAAATCTTTTTTAGTCTCTAAATATAGATTTAAGAGTCTAATAACTTTTCATAAATAGCATTAAATATTATATTGCATTTATTCAATATTTCACTGGGTGCTTTTTCTACGAATTTATATTCTCTCTCACTTAAATCCAGTACTTTAAGTTGATCCATTAATATATCGCCTTTAGTTGCAGTATTATACTTATCCAGATTTACCCTTGTAAAAAAGGCCCTAGTTGAACTAGTAATTGGAACAACAGTCACTATACCATTTAATTCTTTTTGGGTCATTGGATCTGATATAACAATTCCAGGTCTATAACCCTTCTGTTCATGCCCTTTGGCTGGGGAGAAATTAATCTTTATTATGTCGCCAAATTCCAAATTATTGTAATCATTTTTATCTGTTTTAATCATAACCATTACCTACCAAATTTCTTTTCCAACTGGATTACCCCAGTCAATACATTCTTTTGGATTTGTCTTTTCACCCCCGGAACATTCGGCTAGTAGCTCAAATTTCGTTTTTTCTTGTCTTTTCTCAAGGATAAGCCTATTTTCTTTTACATCAATACTGAAACTCACGCTTTCAAAATTATTACTGTCTATATTTAATTTTTCTAATACTGCTTTTGGTATGCGAATGGCAGCACTATTCCCCCATTTAGATAAATTAGCTTTCATGTAGTCACCCCATCGAAATTGATTATTTACCTTTATTTATAGTATATACACGTATATACATATTGTCAAATTGAATTTTATCTATTCTTTAGGCTGAGGTGAATCCCTTTTTTCTAGGCCCGGAAACCTATTAAAATTAAGGATTTTAAGTTATGCAATTTGCTCAATATAACAAAACATAGCATTCATAATATTATTCTATATAAGTTTTGTTACTTATTCCTTTAATTTTAATGCTTCCATAACTTTGTTGAACATTTTTTCACCAATCGACAACATAAAGAACTTCGTATCGCCCCTCACTAATAGGTGAGCATCTTTACTAATAGCTCCATAAGTTAAGGCATGATAGGCTGTTACGGAACTTAACAAATCTATAGGCTCCCCACGGAGAAACATGAATTGTTCTCCAGATTCCTTAATTTCAAGTACCCCAAACCCACTCTCCATAGCATTCTGAAGGTTGACTTCATCATTATACTTAAATACATATGGTGATACAGATTGGTCTAAATAATCTTTTTCAACAGTAACAGTACCATCTTCAAAAAGTTTGTCTGCGAGTTTAGACCTGTAGGAAATCAACAACTGTACTGCCTTATCCATATTGTCAGCTTTTTTAGGTAACAACTTATTGGTTTTATTGTCACGCACACGATAATGCCCATCAACTTTAACTACCGATAACTGATCAGATAGGTAGTTATACATATGCTCCTTAAATTCTTCGCCTTTAAAATCCTCTCCATCCATCCAGAAAGTGGCTGACAAAATATTATAATCAGGAAGCTCACTACTGGCAAGTTCTTTGAGCTTAAAATCCATCAATGGGATATTAAATCCCTCTAATTTAATAACATTATTCATCGTTGGTACTCCTTTCATCTAGTGCATCAAGTTTTGCTACTAATTCATAGATTCCTAGTGCTTTTAATACTTTTC
>CAYXHK010000265.1:0-3052 GCA_964464665.1 uncultured Syntrophomonadaceae bacterium | reverse complement strand
TTACAATTCCATACTGAGGCTTACCTACCAAGCCTTCCTGACCCTGGATTATCCTGGCCGGCAGCGGATGGACGAACATTTTCTGGTGTCGCTTTTGCAGGGTTCGGAATTCGTTATCCAAAGGCTTTGCTTTGTTGCGGAATGCAACGGTGAGATTGCCGGGCATATCCTTTACACCAAAAGCGAAGTCCGGTGCGCTGACGGAACGAAAACCGAAACGATCACCTTCGGCCCCTTGAGCGTTCTGCCTAAGTATCATCGGCAGGGCCTAGGCTCCGCGCTGGTGCGGCATAGTCTGGAAAAGGCCCGGGAGCTGGGGCATGGCGCGGTTTTGATCGTCGGTGTTCCGGAGTATTACCCGAAGCTTGGCTTTAAACGCGCGCGGGAATATGGTCTGGTACTGCCGGACGGTACCGCTCCCGACGCCTTCATGGCGTATGAGCTTACGCCCGGCTGGTTGAGCGGCGGCGGGGAATTTCTGCTTTCTGCCCCCGAGTTTGCGCTGGCTGAAAAAGACGACGCCGGTCATGAGCAGTTTCATCAGGAGTTCATGCGCCAAAATTACCCCGGACAGCTGGTGCTTCGCCCGCTATGGGATGCGGACCTGAGCCTGCTTGAAAAATGGCTCCGTCTGCCGCACGTTGCCCAGTGGTATGCGCATCCCGACGAATGGTTGCAGGAAATCCGCGGCCGGCGCGGCGAATTCAGCTTTATCAAGCATTTCATCGCCGAAGTCGACGGTGTTGCGCTCGGTTTTTGCCAATACTATGACTGTTATTTCGGCCAGCAGCACGAGGATTGGTATACGGCTGATAATCCGGGGGTGCTGTTCAGTATTGACTACCTAATTGGCGAGCCAAAATACCTGCGGAAGGGTTATGGCCGGGAAATGGTGCGGCTGCTGGGGGAAATGCTCGCCGATCTCGGCGCGAAGCGGGTGGTGATTCAGCCGGATAAGGAGAACGCAGCTTCCCGCAAAGTGCTGGAAGCGAACGGCTACATCTATAACGGCAAATACTATCTGAAGGAAGTAAGTAAGTAAAAAGGTGCAACGATAACTAAATTATCGCTGCAAAATAGAAAAGCCAAAATGAAACAGCGCTAAAATAATATTAGGATCAGTTGGCTGGTTCCTGGGGCAGCGGGGGTAGGATATGTAGGGGGTGCCTATCTGCTCTGGGGGATCGGTTATTGGTCGGGTTGGAGGAAAGACTGACCCGCCTGGGCGGGGATCCTCAGATAGAACCGTATAAGAGACTGGAATAGAGGGCTTTGCTTTTGTAAGGAGGAATGTCAGATGAAAAAATTATTGTTATTAGTTTTAATATTATCAATTATGTTTGCTAATCCATCTACCACAACTGCTCAGGGGAAAGTAACAGGCGAGGTATTAAACACGGATATAGCTGCTTATATTGATGGACATCCAATAAGATCTTACAATGTTAATGGATGGACCGGCATTGTAGCTGAAGATTTGAGAGATTACGGGTTTGACGTATTTTGGGATGAAGAACAACGAACATTACATATTACTTATAATTTTAATCCCGATTTTATAATAATGACAGATTATAAGCCGGAAAAAAGCGACATGCCGGTTGGTTCACACTCAATGGATGTGTTCAAAACAGATATAAAGACCTATGTTGACGGAGATGAAGTAGAAGCATTTAACATTGGCGGCAGAACCATAATTTATATTGATTGGCTGCAATGCTACGGCAATGTGCAGTGGTTTGAGGGTGAAAGGAAAATTTGTTATACCTATGTTGAGCCCTGGGCTTTTGATTTGCATGAGACTAATTATGATGCCGACACTTCAGGCAATATCAATTCTTTCGCTTTGAATGCCGTGAAAAATGAAAATAATGTTTTTGATTCAAATGGAGATAATCTTGATTATTTGAATTATGTTAAGCTGAACTACTCAAAAAAGAATGGCATGCAATTTGGTTTTTCGGTCTATCAACGGGTATTGTTTCAAACAGAAGAATTGAGTCGTTTGCTTTGGAATATGAGCACCGTCAAATATGACGGAACTATTTTGCATGAAAATGCGGATATCGCAAACGAACATATGAAAGTATTTATCAATGGTGAGCCCGTTAAAATAATAAAGGTAACCCAAGGCAGGGGAAACGGACATACGGATTTTTATTTTTGGCTTGATTGCCGCTTGTCAAAAGAAGAGATTAAAACTGTAAATATAACCTGCTGCAAATGATAAAAACTTGCGAATAACAATCCACGAATTTGATTTTGCCCTTCAATGAATTTTTCGCAGATTTGTATTCAAAATACAAACAGTATTATGCCTAAAAGCCAACAAGAGGCATTCTAATAGAGGCATGGAAACTTCCTCAAAAAAGATGGTTATGTTGCCGTAACATATGAGTCATGGTTTACTGATGAGCGCCCCGCTGAAATTGAGAAGTGGTGGTTGGACGCAGTTCCTGAAATCGGCACAATAGGGCATAATATTTCCATCATGCAAAAAACCGGTTATATTCCGGTTGCCGCATTTACGCTGCCTGAAAATTGTTGGATAGACAATTATTTTATTCCGCAAAAAGCAAGGCAAGAGGAATTCTTGAAAAAACACGCGGGAAATAAAACCGTTGAGGATCTGATTGCATTTATGAGGCGTGAGGCAGATTTGTATTCGAAATATAAACAGTATTATGGATATGTATTTTATATTGGGAAGAAGATGTAGATGTAAACTAAAATGGTTGGAGGTTTTTATACAGGTTGGTGGTATGACTTAGGTTTCTATATTGCTGTCATTAGTGGCTTTGGTGGTTTGTCTTTGTCTCGTAAAAAGAGTTCAAAAGAGGAAAAAGAGCAATAATCTAGCACAGCAATGACCGATATCAACCTATATCAAAGGTTTAGAAAATAACAATAGCTTTCTATCGCAGTGAGGAGATTTTTAGATGATTGACGTCCGGAACATGACCAAAAAATACGGCAAGCTGGCGGCCAACGACAAATCATCCATATTGACCACTCGAGGTAAGAGTGTGGACTTGTTCCCTTAAACGGACAA
>CAYXHK010000264.1:0-3101 GCA_964464665.1 uncultured Syntrophomonadaceae bacterium | reverse complement strand
GACTGCATCTGCATTTGACAAACCGGATTCCTTCGGCCCGGGGTTTGGGCAGCAGCGCTGCGGCCCGGGTGGGCGGAATGCTGGCCGCTAACGTTATGATTGGGGAACCATTGTCTAAGGAACAATTGCTGGATATGGCAGTCCGTTTGGAAGGACACCCGGACAATGTGGCCCCGGCACTCTTTGGGGGGCTGGTGGTGGCAAACTTCCAGGACGGGCGGCAGGTGCAGTACCGGCGAATCGAGATCATGGACGGCTTAACCGCGGTCTTAGCGATTCCGGATTTTGAATTGGCTACCCGGGCCGCAGTTGAGGCTTTGCCGACGTTGATCCCAGTAAAGGATGCGGTGTTTAATATTGGTCAGGCCTGTCTCCTGGTTACGGGATTTATGACCGGGGATTGGGACCTGGTGGGTCAGGCCATGCAGGACCGGGTGCATCAGCCTTACCGGCAATCGTTGATTCCTGGTTTAAACGAGGTGCTGGCTGCCGCGCGGGAGCAGGGAGCTTTAGGAGCAGCCCTGAGCGGTGCTGGTCCCACGGTGCTGGCCTTAACCGCCGCGGATAAGCGAGATCAGCTAAAGCAAGCGGAGCGCCAGGCGGAGGAGCGAGCGGCAGAGGAACACCAAATAGAGACGCCTCAAACCGATAAGTGCCCAGCCGAAGGGCATCAGGCGGAGCGGATCGGTCAGGCCATGCAGGAGGCCTTCCGGCGGCATGGGGTAAAATCAGTCATTCTTAAGTTAAAACCTTTAAATATAGGAGCTAGAAGCTGTTGAAGTATGGTTGAGGTAATATGGGGGAGGGGTTAATCTGGCACTCGTAGTTCAAAAATACGGCGGCAGTTCAGTGGCGGACCCGGAAAGAATAAAACGGGTAGCCAAACGGATTACTGAATGTGTGGCAGCCGGAAATCAGGTTGTGGTGGTACTTTCGGCCATGGGTGATTCTACGGACGATCTTTTAGATTTGGCTCGGCAAATAACGAAAAGTCCCCCGGACCGGGAATTGGATATGCTCCTTTCCACCGGGGAACAGGTCTCAGTTGCCTTGGTAGCCATGGCTATCGATGCTTTGGGCTACCCCGTGGTTTCCCTAACCGGGATTCAGGTGGGGATCGCCACGGATGATGTGCACACCAAGGCGAAAATTTTAAATATTGACCAAAAGCGGCTCTCAGAAGAACTGAAACGGAATAAAATTGTTATAGTTGCCGGTTTTCAAGGTTACAATTCCCATAACGACATAACCACCCTGGGCCGGGGCGGTTCGGATACTACGGCGGTGGCGATTGCGGCGGTGCTTAAAGCCGACGTGTGCGAGATTTATACGGATGTGGACGGGGTATATACCGCGGACCCGCGGATAGTGCAGAATGCCCGTAAACTGAAGGCCATCGGTCATGACGAAATGTTGGAATTAACCAGTCTGGGCGCTTTAGTGCTGCAGCCGCGTTCGGTCGAGGTGGCAAAACAGTACGGGGTCACTGTTCATGTGCGTTCCAGCTTTAATTATAATGAAGGCACATTGGTTCAGGAGGGAGCGAATATGGAAAAAGGAAAAGTAGTCAGTGGAGTGGCCCACGATTTAAACGTGGCCAAGATTAGTTTGCTGGACGTACCGGACCGGCCGGGAGTGGCCTCTAAACTGTTTAAAAAACTAGCGGATGCGAATATCAACGTGGACATGATCATCCAAAGCGCCATGCGCGGCGAACGGAACAGTATTTCTTTTACGGTTAGCCGGGATGACCTGGCCAAGGCGCTTCCAGTAGTAGAAGCGGTTAAAGAGGAGATTGGAGCTGGGGGTATGGCCTTTGGACAGGAAATCGCCAAGGTTTCGATTGTCGGTGCCGGCATGATTACCAATCCGGGGGTAGCCGCGACCATGTTCACCGCCTTAGCGGAAGAAAATATTAATATTGAAATGATCAGTACTTCCGAAATCAAAACTTCCTGCGTAATTAAACAGGAAAATGCAACTAAAGCGGTTCAGGCTTTGCATCGGGCCTTCAACTTAGATTACGCCGGCGTCTAAGCAGAGTCCGGATAGCATGTTCATGTTGCAATAAACCAAGAAACAAAATATATCATACCCTTCACACGGAAAAAGACAGTGACAGGCCTTGAAATTACTATGTTTCGAGGCTTCTTTATTTGCTCACATTCGCTGAAGCACCTGAAGCTGAAAATCTTTCCTTTCAGCCTTATCCCAGCATTTGCAAACTCACTCAGTTCCAATCCCATCTAAGGATGTTGGGAAAATTATAACATATTAGCAATAGCTACTGGCTTTCTGATATTCAATAATAACCCTGGTCAATTCTATAAATTAAGATTTACCGAATTAAACCAGAAACTTAAAAAGGGCTTCCGGTTTTTACATAAAATGGACACATTGACAATTATGTGATAAAGTTTGGGTATCGGTATCTGCTTTACCAAAACGGCCAAACGTTTAAAATGGTCAAATCAGTCAAAATGCTTAAGTCGGCGAAACAGGGCGGCCGGGTTTGATTTTGTAGGGTTAACACTTGTCGTTCGGGTACCTGGTAGAGTCCGGGGCACAGAAGGTTATTAGAGAGGTTATTAGAATGGTAATTTTCACGCTATGATCGGGCAAATAAGCTTGGTTTTTTTGCTGGGCATTTGTATCGGTAGTTTTTTAAATGTGTGTATTTGGCGGATTCCGCAGGGTAAATCAATAGTTTTACCGGGTTCCCAGTGCGGAGCCTGCGGGAAAAAACTCAAGGCTTTCGACCTGGTGCCGGTCTTAAGTTATTTTTACCTGCGAGGCCGGTGCCGCTGGTGCGGCGCGCCTTATTCCTGGCAGTATCCCCTGATTGAATTTATAACCGGGGTTTTATTCGTTTTGATTTGGTTAAAGCACGGGTCTTCAGGGGCGGCGCTAAGCGGGTGGGTTCTGGTCGCCCTCCTGGTAACTATCAGCGCCATCGATTTCTACCACCTGATTATCCCCAACGGCCTGATCCTCGCCGGCCTGGGTTTGGGCGTCCCCTTGCTCTTGATTCAGTCCGGGGAGTCCCTAAAATTAGGGGTGTTCTCGATGCTCGCGGCCGGGTTATTCATGTTGATTATTGC
>CAYXHK010000263.1:0-3110 GCA_964464665.1 uncultured Syntrophomonadaceae bacterium | reverse complement strand
ATTAAATGGCTTTGACCGCCCCTTCGGCAGAACCTCAAATAATATACCACGGTTGACAACCCCAAAGCAACTTACAAATTCGCCTGATATTTAGCAGAAAGTTGAAATCTCTCTATTAAGTCTGAAGTATGCTCCTTATTAGAGTTCAATATGCACAAATTCGGGATTTTAGTCAATTTGAAAAAGCAGAGCCAGCAAAAACTCCCCGCCTTTTGAAGCGGGGAGTTCAACTCCCATAAACTATTCTTCCCGCCAAAAACCATTCTTTGACTATTCTTTCCGCAAAGCCTAATTAACCGCTTTCCCCTTAATCTATGCGCGGCCGCATGGTGGGAAACAGAATGACATCTCGGATGGAAGCGGAATCAGTCAGCAACATGACTAAACGGTCAACGCCAATACCCATCCCGCCAGCCGGAGGCATGCCGTACTCTAAAGCCTGCAGGTAATCTTCGTCCATCATGTGCGCTTCCTGATCCCCAGCCGCCCTTTTTTCTACCTGCAGCTGGAAACGGTTCCGCTGATCCAGCGGGTCATTTAATTCCGAGAAAGCATTCGCCATTTCCCGTCCGGCAATGAACACTTCAAACCGGTCGGTAAAGCGCGGGTCTTCCGCATTCCGTTTGGCCAGCGGCGATACCTCAATCGGGTGATTAATTATAAAAGTAGGTTGGACCAACCTGGGCTCTACAAACTCTTCAAACACCTCATTTATGATCATTCCTTTGGTCGCCGTCGCGTCTATATCCAGGTTTAAGCCTTTCGCGGCTGCCCTGGCTTCCGCGTCGGTTTCCAGCTTTGTAAAGTCAAGACCTACATATTTTTCAATCGACTCAAGCATAGTAAGCCGCGTCCAGGGCGGAGTCAAGTCGATCATTTTCCCTTGATAAGGGATAATGGTTGTACCATGCAGCTCCCCAGCCAGGTTGGAGATCAGCTGCTCCGCCAAAGCCATCATGTCTTCGTAATCCGCATAAGCCTGATACAGTTCAATCATGGTGAACTCAGGATTATGCTTGGTGGAAATACCTTCGTTGCGGAAGTTACGATTAATCTCATAGACTTTTTCCAAGCCGCCCACCAATAACCGCTTCAGGAAAAGTTCCGGCGCAATCCGCAAAAACAAGTCCATATTTAAGGCATTATGGTGGGTAATAAAGGGGCGTGCCGTGGCCCCGCCGGCAATCGTCTGCATCATGGGGGTTTCCACCTCCAAGAAATTCCAGTCGTCCAGCTGCTGGCGCAAACTCTGAATAATCCGACTACGCTGAATAAAGACCTGCTTGACCTCCGGATTCACGATCAGGTCCAGGTAACGCTGCCGATATCGCAAATCTACATCCTTTAAGCCATGCCACTTTTCCGGCAAGGGACGCAAGGATTTTGCCAACATCGTCGCTTTTTGCACGGCTATGGAGATTTCCCCGCGCCGGGTCTTAAATACCGTTCCTTCAATCCCCAAAATATCGCCCAAGTCCGTACGCAGGAATGATTCATAAGCTTCTTCTCCTACATCATCCTTCCGGACATAAATCTGAATCTGGCCCGTAAGGTCCTGCAGATTGCCAAAGCTGGCCTTGCCGTGAGTTCGTTTGGCCATTAACCGACCGGCAATGGCGACCGGAGCGTTTTCCAGTTCCGCGAACTTGTCCAAGATTTCTTGATTCTTATGGGTTACTATAAATTTCCCTCCATAAGGATTAAGCCCTTGGGTCTGCAAATTCTCCAACTTTTCCAGCCGTATCCGCATCAATTCATTAAGGTCAGCCGATTCTTCACTGATTTCATGATTTAATATGTCTTCAGCCAATTTAACGTTTCCCCCCAACCCGATTTAATACACGAAACCCCGTGCCTGGAAAGACACAGGGTGTATAAGCAGCAAACAGTTCTTCCTTACCGACAGATATCCATAATCTGATACTGCAATTTCCCAGCGGGCACCTTTACCTCAACAACTTGACCGTTGGCTTGACCTAAAATAGCCCGACCGACCGGTGATTCAACGGAAATTTTTCCAGACCGGGGATCGGCCTCCGCGGTTCCAACTACAATAAACTCGAGATCTGCCCCTTCCTCCAAGTCTTTGAGCACAACCTTGCTTCCCAAAGATACTACATCCGTGACAATCTCCGCTTCATCAATCACCCGCGCCCGGCGCAGCATTTTCTCCAGAGTCAAGATCCGGCCTTCCACAAAAGCCTGCTCGTTTTTAGCATCCTCATACTCAGAATTCTCTGAGATATCTCCAAATCCGATAGCCTGTTTTATTCTTTCCGCTATCTCACGCCGCTTAATCGTCTTAAGCTGATTTAATTCTGCTTCCAGCTTATTTAGACCATCTAGAGTCAGGATTACCTCCTTGTCGGACATTAACCTCGCTCCTTTGTTTTATAATAGTCCGTTCGATCAAAGGCACTTTTATTAGCTAGAACTAGCCCACTCCCTTTTAAAATATATGTTGCGCCAGACACTGCGGCCGGTTTTAAATCTTTTGCCGGCTTAAATCAGCTTTCAGATTCTTGATTTGCTATTATAATTGACCTTTACTTAGGTTGTCAAGATATACCGTTAATATTATAGCGGATTTACCCCGGTCCGGCTCCTGAAATTTTGCTGAGCTGCGGAATAAAGTTTAGTTTTTTACCGGTTGCGTCCAACTGATCCACCAATAATATCAATCCCGGATCATTTCCCGGACTTAAAGCGGAAATAGAATGATCGTTGACCAAAAGGACCACCTCGGCCAAGGAGGCAGGCACGAGCTGCCGGCCGTCGCCTAAAGTTTCCGGCTGATTCAGCTTACTTAGCCATTCCGGCCAGGTTTCCTGCAACAATCCTTGATAAGCCTTGTAGAGCAGACTGCTTTTAAAACGGATTTGCCGAGGCAGGGAAACCATTAATTGATTTATCTCGACCTGTGGAGGTAAGTCCCGGAGTTTATTTGCCCACTGACTGCTGACCAATAAGACTGAAGCGCCGGCCTTTAAGTCCCGCCAATCCTGGGACTCCCCTCCTACCGGTTCTTCATCCGCAGCTACTAGAACGTCAGTCTCACTGAACTCCTGATTCAATTCGCGGGCAAGCCGCACGGAGGTTCCAGATTCATA
>CAYXHK010000262.1:0-3110 GCA_964464665.1 uncultured Syntrophomonadaceae bacterium | reverse complement strand
CTCCGCGCTTAAGGCGGGGATTACCAGATTGGCCTCGCCGGCGGCTGCTGTTGCCGGCGACATTAGCAGCGCTGACAGGCTGATCAAGCCGCCTTGGATTAACCGGCTAAATCCCTGGCCTGACGTAATCCTTTTTATGTAAGCCGCAATAATAAGTGCGATTATCCCGACAGCCGGGATGGCGATTATGGTTTTCATTCTTACTACCTTCCCTCTCTTGTTAAATTAACGGCAAATAAATATCAGTCTATCCATATTCTATTAACATTATGTACCACTCCTCATAGCGTAATTATTCTATTATCCTAAATTATCACCAACTTACTAAACATGTATAGATTGTTTTACTAGACAACTTCGGCCGCAAATGTTCAAAATTTGCTAAATTTGTGGTATCTCTCCTACGAGAGTATATATTTTTTAGCTAAAAAATGCAATGACTTTTGCCAGTTTAATCTGTCAAATCATCCCGTAAAACTCAATCTTTCCTATTATAACATAATATTTAAACCACACCTGATTTTTATGGACAACATAAAGAAAGGGAGCTGTTGCTCCCTATATTAAAGTTAATTCTGTTTAGTTTATTATTTAAATGCCGTCATAATTTGTATGCCTTGCACATTAAAACTACAAGTTACAAATGCCTTTAAGTAAAGCTCCAAAACCGACTCGATTATATTGCATCGAGTTCTTACGTTTAGGCTGCGGATTTCTCGGAGACTATTTCTTTCCCGTTATCTCGACGCTTTTTTAGGTAGTTACCTACCACGATTACGGCAATGGCACAGACAATTGCCACCAACTGACCGTTTAACAGGTAAGGACTGTGTAATATAGTCCCAAAATGCTCCGTGATTTTAATGTCAGTAACAAACATGTGCCCGGCGGTCCAGCCTAAAATTCCGGCGCCTAAAGCGATAATCCAGGGAAAACGGTTCATCAGTTTGACTAATATCTGACTGCCGAATACTACTAAGGGGATACTGACCAGCAAGCCAAACCAAAGCAAAGCCGGCTTGCCCTGCGAAGCCCCGGCAATCGCAATGATGTTATCCAAAGACATTACGGCATCGGCGATAATGATGGTCTTAACCGCAGCCCATAATTTCTCCGGCGCGTCGACTTCGTGCTCCCCTTCATCCTCCCCAATCAGGAGTTTTACCGCAATCCAAATCAGAAGTAAAGCCCCAATCGCTTTTAAATAAGGGACATGCAACAGGCCTACGGCAACGGTGGCCAGAATGATTCGCAAAGTGACGGCCCCGGCCATACCCAACATAATCCCTTTATTCCTCAATTTTGGCGCCAGATTGCGGCAAGCTAAAGCAATCAGCAAAGCATTGTCGCCGCTTAAGAGTAAGTCAATCATGATGATCGACAATACTCCAAACCAGAACATGGGCGTACTTAAATCATGTAATGTAATACCACCGAAATGCGCCATGGCCGTTCCTCCTTAAAATCCCGTCTCAAAAACATACTAAAGGTTATTTCGTTTATTTGTCAAGCTTATCTGCTTCTTTCTCCGGAAAAACCTTCAGCAATAACTGGCCCATTATCACAAACAGGAAAATCACAAAGAACATGGCGGGCAAGCCAATCGCCGCTAGCTCCAGTGCCTGATAAACCGCAGTAGTCATGGTAAGATCCTCCTAATTCCTAATTCTCCAGGCTATATCATCCCAGCCAACACGGCCAGTACGATTCCACCCGCAATAACTGAGCCTATCTGACCGGAAACATTGGCCCCGATAGCGTGCATGATAATATAGTTACGCTTGTTCTCGGCTAAAGCCATCTTCGCGATTACTCTGGCGGACATAGGGAAAGCTGAAATCCCGCAGGCGCCAATCATGGGATTGATTTTTTCCTTCAAAAATAGATTCAAAACCTTGGCAAACACAACCCCGCCCGCTGTATCAAAAACGAAAGCCACAATCCCCAAGGCCATTACCATGATAGTTTTAGCATTTAGAAAATCACCCGCAAGCATGGAAGCCCCAATAGTGATACCTAAGAGCAAAGTTACCACATTCGCCAGCTCCTCCTGTGCGGACCTAGAAAGCCGTTCCACTACTCCGCACTCTTTCAGGAGATTGCCGAACATCAACATCCCGATTAAGGCTACACTGATCGGGGCAATAATGCCCGCTACCAAGGTGACGCAGATCGGGAAAGCAATTCGGACCATCCGCGATACCGGGACAGCCTCCCGAACCGGCATAAACATAGATCGCTCCTTTTTAGTAGTCAATGCTTTGATGACCGGCGGCTGAATGATCGGTACCAGTGACATATAGGAATATGCGGCAACCGAAAGGGGAGCCAGTAATTCCGGTGCTACTTTAGTAGCTACATAAATAGTAGTCGGTCCATCGGCTGCGCCAATAATCCCGATGGCAGCAGCTTCTTTAATATCAAAACCCAGAAAAGCGGCAAATACGATCGTGGCAAAAATACCAAATTGCGCAGCCGCGCCAAACAACATTAATACTGGATTGCGCAACATTGGGGCAAAATCACACATGGCACCAATCGCTACAAATATCAGGCAAGGGAAGATCTCGGTTACGATCCCGGCATGGTGCAAGATCGTTAAGGGTCCTTCCGGTCCGATAGCCGACGAAAAAGGAATGTTACACAATATAGCGCCAAAGCCGATTGGTAAAAGTAACACTGGTTCATATTCTTTGGCGATGGCCAAATAAATCAAAACCAGTCCAATCCCAAACATAACCACATGTTTCCAGGTTAAACCTAAGATACCGATTAATAGTTGATCCATATTAACCCCCACTACAATGTTTATAACTTATAAGGTCATAGAAGATTGATTAACCCATCACTCGAATCGCCAATTAGATCTAAAACATTAAATAATATGAAGACAATTGATTTGAGATTAAAATAAATAAACTGGTGTTATGTAATCTAAATTAATAATATATCATATGCCCTCCCCTCTTCAATTAATAATTATAACCATTGACCGGTCAGGCCAATGCGACCATAAATTTAGCAAGTGTATTGGTTTACTGATGAGAATTAGACGAGAATTAAACACGATATTTTAAATCTATTTGTAATCCGGGCTATCGACAGCTTTA
>CAYXHK010000261.1:0-3123 GCA_964464665.1 uncultured Syntrophomonadaceae bacterium | reverse complement strand
TGCAAAAGGGTATGAGTGTTGGAGCTGTTATTGCTTTGATAATTGGCGGTGCAGGGATGGCTATTCCTGAAATGAGCATGCTTGCAGGCATCTTTAAAACGAAATTAGTTGCGTCAATTGTAATCGTAATTTTTTTTACAGCGGTAATTGGCGGATATGTTTTTAACCTGATTTAAGCATGAACATCATGCATGATAATGAAGGCAGGCTGTCATGTATCAAGTTTCAATTAATAAACGAAAGGGGTAATCATGATGAAAAATGGAAACGAGAAAAAGGGCCTATTTGCGAAATTATTGCAGCCAAAGAAAGTCAAAAAGAGTTCGGGTTGTTGCGCTTTTGAAATTGAGGAAATTAATGATGAAAGAAAAAATATAGCAACTGAAAAAAATACTAAGCCAAACGATAAAGATTCTTGTTGTAAAGGCTGAGAGTTTTAGTTATAGCAAGCAAAATAACCGCCGTCGTTTTGAAATGTGACAATGCGTTTCAACGGCGGTTATTTGTTATAAGGAATTGATAATTATCAATGCATTGCATATAATGAACACATCGACACATATCAATCTATAGGAAATTGTTCGGATTCTTAAAAAGAAAGCTGAAAAATAAAGTGGGGGTTAAGCATTTTGAAAAACAAAGAAGATATTAGAGACATAATTAGGAAAAATTATTCTGAGGTGGCCCTGAAAGGTTCTGTAGGAGGATGCTGCAGCGGGGGATGCAGTTGCAGCGGCCCACCGTTAAATATTAAGGATGCCTCCATTAAAATTGGTTATTCTGAAAACGATTTTAATGATGTACCTATTGAAGCCAATATGGGTTTAGGATGTGGAAACCCCATTGCTATTGCTGCACTCAAAGAAGGTGAAACAGTGCTTGATCTGGGTAGTGGAGGAGGGTTTGATTCTTTCCTGGCCAGGAGGCAGGTAGGTGAAATGGGATTCGTCATCGGCGTGGATATGACACCGGAAATGGTTAAATTGGCTAGAAAAAATGCTGCAGAAAGCGGCTATAAAAATGTTGAATTCCGTTTGGGGGAAATTGAGCACCTGCCGGTGGCTGATGAAGCAGTTGATGTCATAATATCAAATTGCGTTATTAATCTGGCTTTAGAAAAACAGCAGGTTTTTAATGAAGCTTACCGGGTACTTAAACCTGGCGGACGAATTTCGATATCAGATGTAGTCGCCACGGCAGAAATACCTGAGTATATAAAAAAAGATTTGACCAACACGATTGGCTGTATTGCCGGAGCTGAATATGTGGATAACATCGAAAATATGCTTGCAAACGCTGGCTTTGTAAATATCCGCATGGTTCCTAAGGATAACAGCAATGAGATTATCAAAAGCTGGGCCCCAGGCAAAAATGCAGAAGAGTTTGTGGCGTCATATATAATTGAAGCTGAGAAAAGACCAGCTCAAGAATGATCAGACCGTGACATTAGCATATACCGCTGCCAGCAATAATTTACAGAAAAATCAATTCCGAATTTCCCTTTATTTGTGGCGGTCAGTTCCAGTCAATATCAGCAGCAATAATAATCCAATCCCCGGCAAAGAGAATACCATTAAAGAACCAATTGCAATAAACATTTCACCAGTAGCAAAACGGCTTGTTAATGCTGTAAATATACTGAAAAGGATCAGTCCGATGGCCAAAGCATAAAATGCGGCGCGTATTTTATTCATACCGTATTTATGACGGGTTTCCCGGGTCAGTATACTGTAAGTCAATATGGCTCCGCCGGCAACAATGAAGATGGAACTGCCAATCACCGGCACAGCTTCCATTTCCATAAAATACAGCATGGCTACAGTGAACATGCCAAATAATATCAGCAATACCCCGGCAACAATGCCGGCAATGGAAATACGGGTGGTCATGGATGAATACACCCCCTGTTTCGCCGTATCTTGCCCGACCCTGCGCATATCATCAACCAAGCCGCTTAAATCGCCCATTGAAATTACGGCTTCCTTAAAAGCCTGCCCATCATCCAAGCCACGGGATTTGATATCAGCAATCTTTTCCTTCAGATTGGTTGCCAGTTCTTCCTTGAGGTCAAAAAGCGGTTGACTTGCCCCAAACCACGGTGAATCTTATGATGGGAGGAGGAAAATGAAATAATATGCAGAAATCGATAAGGGGGTTATTAGTGATGTAACCTTTAGCCTGACGAAAGGGATGGTTTATAATGAGAAAACGATTCACGTACCTAAAGTCAAATGTATGTCTAATCATGCTTATGGCAGCGATGTTCAGTATGGCGCTTGCCGGCTGTGTAGCCGCGCCGGACGCTAAAACTGCCCCCGGTGACGGTGCGAAAGATGTTTTATACCAGGTGTCAACACTCGGTGCCCTGATGCAGGGAGTTTATGACGGGGAAATTGAAGTTGGAAAACTGGTACAGGAAGGTGACCTGGGAATCGGCACTTTTGAGGCCCTTGATGGGGAAATGGTGGTTTTAGATGGCCAGGTTTACCAGGTCCGAGCAGACGGAAAAGCAGTTGAAGTGGATGATGCGGTGAAAACCCCCTTTGCCGTTGTGACCTGGTTCGAACCGGATCAGCAGATTCAGTTGCCAACCGGTATTGAGAGTTATGCCCAGTTAAAGGATGAGCTAGATAAATTACGTAACAGCCCCAACCTTTTTTATGCCTTCAAGGTTGAAGGGACTTTTGAGTATGTGAAAACGCGCAGTGTACCCCCGCAAAGCAAACCCTATCCGCCTCTGGTGGAGGTAACGGATATGCAGCCGACTTTTGAGTTTCACAATGTAAAGGGTACGCTGGTAGGGTTTTGGTTCCCCTCTTTTGCCGAGGGTGTAAATATGCCAGGCTTTCATCTTCACTTTCTGACGGAAGACCACGTTGCCGGAGGGCATTTGCTGGAATGTATACTGGCGGAAGGCAGTGCTTCCGTAGATAACACTACCGAATTCTATATGCGCTTGCCGGAAAATGATCATTTTACACACATGGGCTTAGAAGGTGTTGAAAAAGCGGACATTGAGCGGGCTGAACAGTAAATAACATTATAACGGGGTCAGAAGCACAGCCTCTATAATGCGAATTGTGTCGCAGTGTTAAAAAGGAAATAAAAACAGCAGGAGTAACC
>CAYXHK010000260.1:0-3260 GCA_964464665.1 uncultured Syntrophomonadaceae bacterium | reverse complement strand
ACTTATTCCAAATCATCTAAATGGCTGGCATCTCCCCAATATACTACCTTCACTCCAGAATCCGCAAAATCAATCCGGCTGACATTTGTGTTTCGGGCAAAAAACTTCCTTAAAAAGTTTACATCTTCGTTTAAGTAAGTAAGTAAAAGCATGGCAATCAAACCGCCATGGGTAACTGCCACCACATTCCCTTTCGGGTGCTGCTGCCGGATTTTTTCGATAAACGCCACGGCTCGATCCCGAACTGCGCCGAGACTCTCTCCGCCGGGTACGGCCATGTTTTCTGGATCCGCCAGCCACTTATCGCGCAGCCCAGGGTATTGCGCATTGATTTCAGCCAGGGTTAAACCTTCCCACAGACCATAGTCCACCTCGCGCAAAGCCGGATCCGTAGTGACGGTCAACCCGTGTCCGGCCGCGATAATCTCCGCGGTCTGCCAAGCCCGGGATAAATCGCTGGCATAAACCGCAGTCAGCGGTTTAGCTTTTAATCGACCGGCCACTAAACGCGCCTGCTTAAAGCCGTCTTCACTCAGCGGAACATCCGTGTGTCCCTGATACCTATAAAATTTATTCCAGGCGGTCTCCCCGTGTCTTACCAGAAATAATTTCACCATGGTCTCTCCTATTACACTCATGCGTTTCTTTTTCTGTCAGTAGGTTCGTATATTTAAGGCAACCTTCTCCTAATACTCGATTCCGCGCCGGGCCGCAATGCCGGCATGAAAATAGTGTTTTACCTCAGTCATTTCCGTTACCAGATCAGCTGCTTCTAAAAGCGGCAAAGGCAGATTTCGGCCGGTCAGGACTATTTCCAGATGGGCCGGGCGATGGTTGATCAAGTTAAGTACCAACTCCAGATCAAGTAAATCGTTTTCGATCACCGCCAGGATTTCATCCAGAATTAATAAATCGCACTCTCCTCCAGCAGCTGTCTCGAGGATCCAGGCCCAGGCTGCCTGAATGTCCGTCTGCAATTGTTCTCTTTCGGCTTTGGATAAGGCCCAGATGAATTTAGACGTCTGCTGAAAACGGATAATTTCAAAACTATCGCCTAAAAGCTTAACCGAGTGTAATTCACCGGTATCCGTGCCCTTCATAAACTGCACCATTTTAACGCGTAAACCACGACCGGCGGCGCGCAGGCCCAAACCTAAAGCAGCTGTAGTTTTCCCTTTTCCGTTTCCCGTATATACTTGGACCATTCCTTTAAACCTGCTCTCCGGCAAAACATCCTCACCCCACTTAGACTCAAAGGTTACCCTTCATCTATTATATTATAAGAAAGCCCTTCCGTTATCCGGAAGGGCAAATTTATTAAGAAAGCGACGTGTAGTTTCGAGCCTTGCTCGGTTGTTACATAGCTTGTGAGATCCTAACCTTTGAACTATAGCGGGATATTTCCGTGTTTCTTCCAAGGAAGATTGTCGACCTTCTCTTTAAAGGCTTCCAACGCACTGATAATAGTCGGGCGAGTCTGTTTAGGCTCGATGACACAGTCAATATGCCCTTTGGCTGCTGCGATGTACGGGTTGTTAAACAGGGTATCGTATTCTTGAACCAGTTCTTGCCGTTTAGCATCCGGATCTGCCGCACCCGCAATTTCTTTGCGGAAAACGATATTGGCCGCTCCTTCCGCTCCCATAACCGCGATTTGCGCCGTGGGCCAGGCAATAACCATGTCCGGTCCCATGTCTTTGCTGCACATGGCCATGTAAGAACCGCCGTATGCTTTACGGGTAATGACCGTGATTTTAGGAACACTGGCTTCAGAGTAGGCAAACAACATTTTGGCACCGTGCCGGATAATCCCATTCCACTCTTGGCCTTTACCAGGCAAGAAACCCGGTACGTCAACGAAGGTAACGATCGGAATATTGAAAGCATCGCAGAACCGAATGTGCCGAGCGGCTTTATCGGAACAGTTAACGTCCAGGCAACCAGACATCATTTGCGGTTGGTTAGCAATAATCCCAATAGTCTGGCCATTCATGCGGGCAAACAGGGTTAACATATTGCCGGCGTAGTCTTTCATTACTTCTAAGATTTCGCCCTTGTCCACAACCAGCTTAATCAGATTCCGCATATTGAAAACGCGGTTGGAGGAGTCTGGCATCATGGTGTTCAGCTTTTCTTCCATCCGGTCAGCCGGGTCATCACAAGGAATGACCGGCGGTTTTTCCCGGCAGCTTCCTGGCAGGTAGGAGAGAAGATCTTTAACCGTAGCAATACACTCTTCATCATTATTAACTGCCCAGTGTGCATTACCCGAAATCTTGGTATGGGTTACGGCTCCGCCCAGTTCTTCAGCGGTAATTATTTCGCCGGTTGCCGCTTTGATTACATCGGGGCCAGTGATATACATCTGACCATAACCTTTAACCATCACGATATAGTCCATGATCGCCGGAGAATAAACCGCGCCGCCCGCGGTGGGCCCCATGATACAAGTAATTTGGGGAACAACCCCGGAAGCCCGGGTATTACGGAAGAAGATCTTGCCGTATCCGCTTAAGGAGTACATCCCCTCTTGAATTCTGGCCCCGCCGGAATCATTAAAGCCAACTACCGGGGCGCCCATGCTTACTGCCATATCTAAAATTTTACAAATCTTATTGGCCTGCCATTCCCCCATGGAACCGCCCATCGAGGTGAAGTCCTGTGAAAAGATGAAAACGATCCGGCCATTAACCTTCCCATAACCACAAACAACAGCGTCAGCCGGTACAACCTTCTTGTCCATGCCTAAGAAAGTATTGTGGTGCGTAACAAACTTGTCAATTTCAACAAAGGTGCCAGCATCAAAAAACAGATCAATCCGTTCTCTGGCATTTAATTTCCCCAGGGACTTTTGTTTTTCCACCATTTTGGGGCCGCCCATGGCGTTAATAGTAGCATCCTTTTGTCTAAATAGCTCTAGCTTATCAGCAGTCGTCAAAAAATCAGCCATTAAAAAAATACTCCTTTCGTTATACCCTCTGCTTTTTGCCGCAGATAACCGAGCGTCTAATAAACTGTGCTCTCTTTCCTTATCGCGGCAAAATAATTGACCATAACCCTCCAACCACGTCGCAATCCACCCGGAACTTTATCTATGGTTTCTACCTTTTCTAGATCCGGGTTGTCCAAACCGAATTGCTCCCATCCCACCCTGAGATTCTGCAACAACCGGCCAAAACCTTCATTAGAATTTGGAGCTTAAAACCGCAGATTCTGTATTTTATTGAGCCATCCCCCAGGCAAAGGCAAAGCTAATCGCC
>CAYXHK010000259.1:0-3270 GCA_964464665.1 uncultured Syntrophomonadaceae bacterium | reverse complement strand
TGGACGATCGGGGGACTGGCCCAATGTCCCGTAAAGAAATTAAGCAAGCGTTTTGGCGTGGTCGGTGAGGTGCTCTGGCGCTGCGCCAACGGGATTGACTACAGCCCGGTGGACCCCGATTCCTTGGCGGGTTATAAAAGCATGGGGCACCAGATCACGCTGCCCCGGGATTATGCGGGGGAAGAAATCAAGGTGGTGCTGCTGGAATTGGCGGAAGTCGTGGGGCGCCGGGCCAGGACTAAAGGGTATCGCGGCAAAACGGTTACCCTGGTGCTTAGGGATCCGGAATTGAATTTTTTATCGCGGATGAAAACCTTACCGCAGCCCACGGATTTAACCAAGGATATTTACCAGGGAGCGTTAGAACTTTTAAACCAGCACTGGTCCCGGCTGCAGCCGGTAAGGCTGATCGGAATCTCGCTTTCTAATCTGGCAACGGAGACCACCGAACAGATGGTTTTATTTGAAGACCGCGAAAAACTAAAGACTTTGGATAAGACTTGCGATCACCTCCGCAGCCGTTACGGGGAACGGGCTATTTTTCGGGGCGTATCCTTGACCGAAGGCGGAGTCTGGTACGACCGGTAGAAAACATTAAATAGATTTGAAGGGGAGTAACTATCATTGTTACTCCCCTTCCTCAATAGTTTTGCATATACGGGAGGCTTTAGCGTTAGCCTGCGGCCGGTTATTTATAGGCAGAACCAGAATCTGAACCCCGCGTCCAGTGCGCCAAAACATTGCGGCCATCTTTAATTTAATCTACCTTGGGCAGGGTGGCAAAACCTTTTTCCAAGTCGGCATCCGTCGGGATGTAATCGCTCATGGTCCCTTCATTGTAGCTCATGTAAGCGGTCAGATCAAAGTAACCGGTGCCGGTCAAACCGAAGAGGATGGTTTTCTTTTCTCCGGTTTCTTTGCACTTGAGGGCCTCGTCAATCGCCACCTTCAAGGCGTGGGCCGATTCCGGCGCCGGTAGAATGCCTTCCGAGCGGGCAAACAGCGTAGCCGCGTCAAATACTTTAGTCTGTTCCACGGACCGGGCTTCCAGATAACCGTCTTCATACAGCTTGGAGACGACACGACTCATGCCGTGGTAACGGAGACCGCCAGCGTGGTTGGGGGAAGGGATAAAGCCCGATCCCAAGGTGTACATTTTCATCAGCGGTGTGGTTTTTCCGGTATCGCCAAAATCATAGGCGTATTTCCCGCGGGTAAGCGACGGACAAGAACTCGGTTCAACCGCAATGAATTTCAGATTATTCTTGCCGCTGATTTTTTCGCCCATAAATGGCGCGATCAAGCCGCCAAAATTAGAACCGCCACCGGCGCAGCCGATCATGAGATCCGGCCGGATGTCGTATTTATCGCAGGCGGCCTTGGTTTCTTCGCCGATAATGGATTGATGCAGCAGCACGTGATCGAGGACGCTGCCTAATACGTAGCGGCAGTTATCTGATTTTACGGCTACCTCAATCGCCTCGGAGATGGCGCAGCCTAAAGAACCCCCGGTACCCGGGTTGGCAGCTAAGATTTTTTGCCCGACTTCGGTCGTGTCGGAAGGGGAAGCGATAACTTCAGCGCCATAAGTTTCCATAACCGCTTTTCGGTAAGGTTTTTGTTCGACCGATACCTTGACCATATAAACGGTCAAAGCGACGTTGTAGTAGGCGCAGGCCATAGCGAGAGCGGTGCCCCACTGGCCGGCCCCGGTTTCCGTGGTCAGGCTGGTCAGACCCTGTTTTTTAGCGTAGTAGACCTGGGCTGCCGACGAGTTCAATTTATGGGAACCCGAGGTGTTGGTGCCCTCAAATTTGTAGTAGATCTCCGCCGGAGTATCCAGCAGTTTTTCTAAGCAGTAAGCCCTGACCAGCGGAGACGGCCGATACATCTTGTAGAAGTCCCGGATTTCTTCGGGGATCTTAATGTATTGGTCCTTGGTGTTTAGTTCTTGTTCCACCAGATCAGCGCAGAATACCTGCTCGAGTTCCGCGGCGGCACAGGGTTTTAAGGTTGCCGGATTCAGAAACGGTGCCGGCAGCTCTTTCATAACCGCTTTCAGATTATACCAATACTTGGGGATCTCCTCTTCGGATAAATAGATTTTATAGGGTATAGTGGCCATAACGTTTCCTTCCTTTCGTTTTAAATTTAGATAAAAAAAGCCTTTGTCCCTATATAGGACAAAGACTATTATCTCTGCGGTACCACCCAAATTGCGTATAAATACGCCACTCGTTTCGTGTACTGACATACACGCTTCTTGGATAACGGGTGAAGTTCCCGGCTGGCATACTCTTAAAAATTTCTGCGTCGCCCTCGTGAGTCCATTCACAAAAAGCTTTATCACCGCATTCTCATCACCAGCGGCTCTCTGAGGATAAAGGGTTTAATGCTACTACTCTCACTCAACGGTTTGTTTGTTTTTAAAATAAACGAATTATAAATCTATAATATCGAGGAAAAATAGATTTGTCAATGGGCAAGGCAACTTAAATCCCCAGACTTTTAAATCAGGTTTGTCGAATCGCTTATCTTGAACCAATATAGTATAATTATATTAATTATCCCGGTTGTTTAAAGCCAGCAATTAAAGATCTGCATTATCTGGAAACAGAGGTTGGAAAAAGCCTGGTAATAAGATTGTGAGTTTAGAAATAAAGCAGGTAAAATGCCGGGAAGATTAAGAGAGGGGAATCGAGCATGTACTATAAATCGGCCGGCCGCGTAAATACACCGGAAACAACTGCTTTAGCCCTGAAAGCGGCCGCAGAAAAAAACGTGGAATACATCGTAGTTGCCTCATCAAGTGGTGAAACCGCCAGGCGTTTAATCAATGATGTCGGGATTAAAGTGGTATGTGTAACCCATGCGCACGGCTACCCAGATCCGGGCAAAAGCGAAATGCCCCCGGAAACGCGCCGTGAGTTGGAGAACCTGGGTATTAAGGTGTTGACCACCACGCATGTGCTAAGTGGAGCAGAGCGGGGAATAAGCCGCGCATTCGGCGGGACCTACCCGGTGGAGATAATCGCTAATACCTTGCGGATGTTTGGCCAGGGCACGAAGGTATGTGTTGAGGTAGCGGTGATGGCGCTGGATGCGGGTCTCATACCATACGGTGATCCGATTATCGCTATTGGTGGGACAGCCAAAGGGGCGGATACCGCCTTATTGCTGACTCCGTCCCATGCGAGCAGTATTTTTGAAACGAGAATCCATGAGCTGATTTGTAAGCCGGCATACATTAAATCCAAACTGATAGAGAAA
>CAYXHK010000258.1:0-3281 GCA_964464665.1 uncultured Syntrophomonadaceae bacterium | reverse complement strand
TAACCAGGACTGCCACGATATTATCTGGTCCAACCCCTTGCTCCCGTAATGTACGGGCCAGCCGATTGGTCCTTTCATTCAACTCTTGATAGGTAAGGGAGGTGTCCTGCCAGACGAGGGCAATTTTATCCGGATACTGGGCCGCTATACTTTCAAACAGGCTGTGAATCGTCTGGTCCTCCGGGCAGGGCAGTTCAGTTGCGTTGAAGTCATCCAGCACTAATTTACGTTCTCTGGGCGATAAGATATCGACCTGATCAACGAATATTTGGGGATTATTTAAGATCTGTTCAGTCACTCGCTTAAAATGCTGGGCTATATTCTCCACTATGAAAGGTTCAAATACTGCGCCGTTGTAACTAAACCGCACGACAATTTCTTGATCTGGAATAATGACCAGCCCAAAATTATAGTTAATTTGGTCGAAACCGCCTACCGATTCAACGGAAAAGTCACTATCCTCCGCTCCCTCACCGGTGGGCATATTTTCAAAGGCAACTAGATTATTAATTAATCCTTCCTTCAAGGGAGAACGAGCCTGAATTTCCGCCAAAGAACAATAGCTATATGGCTCAAGAGCCAAGGCACTGGCTTGTAAAGTCTGGAGCAGCTTTCCAATGGAAGTATCCGGGCCAGCTGTAACCCGTACGGGCACAGTATTAATAAACAATCCCATAATTTGATCGACATCGGGTATGGCCGGCGGCCGACCAGAAACCACATTGCCAAACACAACGTCTGTCGTGTTGTTATAACTTTGGAGCAACAATCCCCAAATAGCCTGCATCACAATATTTAAAGTTACTTTGTGCTTGTGTGCAAATTCATTCAGTTTTGCAGTCACTGCTTTATCAAATCTCAGAATCACATCTTCGGGCTGATATGGGCTGTTTTTCAGCCCGGAGCCCAGCATGGGCAGGTGAGTTTGATTTTCCAGCCCGGCCAAGTAGTCTTGCCAGACTTGTAAGGCAGCTTCCTTATCCTGCTCTTCCAGCCACTTTACATAGTTCCTGAAAGGAGGTGTCTTGGCAAAGGGAACCGGCTGCTTCTTTAGCCTGAGCACATAGCCGTCAAATAGCTCTGAGGTGAGCTTTGCCATACACCAACCATCTAAAATGATATGCGGGAAACTACAAATAACAATATAATTCCTTTCGCCCTTTTTCAGAATGGTCAGGCGCAGAAGGTGATCACGCGTGAGGTCAAAGGGTCTATTGCGATCTTCCCTTTGCATTCGTTCCAGACAATCACTCTGTTCCTGGCCTTCCCAGCCGCTAAGATCCTCAAAATATACCGTTGCTGGACGTTCTTTTAAGACCACCTGACGGGAGCGGCCAATGTTCTCAAAGACAAACGCGGTCCGCAGAATGTCGTGACGGGCAATGACATCATTCAAATTATCTTCAAATATTTGAAGATCAATATCCCCCTTTATCTCCAGCACTTCCTGTTCAAAATAGGCACTGGAATCTTGCTGGAAGCGAGATAAAAATAACATGCCTTCCTGCATCGGCGTCAAAGGATAAATGCTGCTAATTCCTGGTCCGCAAATCTTTTGAATATCCGCTAATTCCTCCAGGGTCAGGTCAAGGTCGCCAAGATCGGAAGGCGTTACTTCAGGCTCAGCGCTTTTACAGTGGTCAAGTAATCTCTGCAGATGTTCGTGATATAGTTTCAGAAGCGTTTCGATGGTTTCTGCTTCATATTCCAATTTGCTATAGGAAATTGTTATCTTCAGCTTGCCCGCCATGACCATTCCACTGATAAGCAGTTTAAAATCCATTTCAGCTGTGGGGCTGGAGTCTTCTCCCACCCCTGCCTCAACTAACGAAAATCCATCTTCTCCCGGTTCTTCATTATCCATTTCTCCCAGATAATTAAATTCAATTTCTGACCTGAGACGGTAATCAAAACCTCGTTTTGAATCTGGTGTCAAATGCCTTAAAATATCTGAACCCATACCATTATCGGGTATGCGACGCAGATTTTCCTTGACCGATTTTAGGATATAACCCAGGTCATTCTTACGCTCTACATCCAGGAGGACCGGATAGGTAGAGGTAAACCAGCCCACCGTTCGACTGATATCTACTTCGGGCATAATTTCTTCACGGCCATGACCCTCCAGGGTAACAAGTACCTTATCCTGACCAGTCCACCCGTTAACCGCCAAGCCTAGTCCGGCAAGCAGCAAATCATTGACCGCAGTATGATAAGGGGTATGGGCAGTTTTCAAGAGCTGGTCGGTTTTTTCCTCAGTGAAGGTAATTTCTACGACTCCATTGTCTTTAAGTCTCTTCTTGCCCACAACCACCTGATCCACCGGCAAGGGCGGAATGCTAACTTGTTCTATCCTCCGCCAATAGTCACATTGAGCCAACAATTTAGGGCTTACGGCATACTCTTGCAGTTTTTTTGCCCACATTTGATAGGAATCAGTTTTTGCCGGCAAATGAATTTCTTCTCGACGACTCGCCTGCTTATAAGCACTGGCCAGATCCTCCTGAATGATATGCCAGGAGACACCATCTATAACCAGATGATGAACAACCAAGATCAGATAATCCCCCTGCCTGGTTTTACAGACAGCTGCTTGCAGTAAGGGACCAGTACTTAGGTCCATACTCCTTTGCAGGAAATTAGCCTCTGCGGCAAGTCTTTGCGTGAGTTCTTTGCCCGGTTCCTCTATACCTTCAACAACCTTTAGTTGATATAACTGCCCTTCTCCCGACACCCCCCGATTGTATTGGCTCACGTTTTTACCTGAAAAACGATATACCATCCGCAGGGCATCATGGTGTTCTACCACTGCAGTTAAGGCTTCCGTTAACCACCCTATGTCAATGCCGCCTTCACGGATTAGAAGCAGGGATTGGTTCCAATGATGCATGTCCGTAAAGTCAGCTTCAAAGAACCAAAGCTGAATAGGAGTAAGTTCCGCATCCCCCTCTATGGTTCGGTTATCAGCTTCTCGTTCAGCATTGACCACAAAGTGACTTAATTCCCGGATGGTAGAATGCTGGAAGATATGCTTCATTTCTAATTTCAGCTGGTTTTTGCCCAACCTCCCAATGACTTGAATGGCCTTTATGGAATCGCCGCCTAAGGCAAAGAAACCATCATCAATCCCAATCTTCTCTACTCGTAAAACCTCCTGCCAAACCTTAACCAAAGCCTTTTCGATGTCATTTCCCGGTTCAGTATGGACTGTCTTTTCTTGACCTTGCGCCAAATCCGGCTCAGGCAAAGCCCGTTTATCCACTTTCCCATTGGCAGTTAAG
>CAYXHK010000257.1:0-3303 GCA_964464665.1 uncultured Syntrophomonadaceae bacterium | reverse complement strand
GACGTTCCTCGTCCAAGTCCGTTGCAGCTAGTTGTCGGCCTTTTCGTGGTTTAAGTTGGAATCGGGGCTAAATTATCTTTGACTAAAATGATCGGGTCTGAGGCTGGCTCTTTTATGACCGTCCGAGATAACGGTTTTCGAAAATCTGCAGCCTCGCTGATTTCCAACTCCGCCCCTTCGAACAGAAAGGTCTGACCAAGCAGGCGTTTTCGCGCTTTGGGCTGCAGCAGCTGAATCTTGCCGTACTCGCCGTCAAAACCGGGCTGCGCCTCAACCTCTCCGGCCCGCATCCGCCGAACCGACTCCGCTACCAATTCCCCCCCGGCTTGCGCTATCTGTTTGAGGGGAGTTTCCCGCAGAATAGTCAGTTCCGGCCCCAGTTGGGAAAGCATCGCCTGGTATTGCTGTCCTACTTTTTTGCTTTTTACTCCGACTCCAATAGCCGAGGCTATGATTTCCGGCAGGGGGACGAGGCTTTCGAATGGCCGAGCGTTCTGGGGCCGAAAGCCCTCTGCCCGGTCCGCCAGTTCCTCTACCCGGTGCAGCACACCGATGGTTACCCGACGCTTACAGATGGGGCAAATCCCGGCGGCCGCCCTCGTCTGGGCGGGCTCCCACCTCACCTGACAGTCCCGGTGACCGTCCCAGTGATACTTGCCTTCTTCCGGGAAGAATTCCAAGGTTCCGAGAAACTTATCCGAATTGCGATCGATTAATGCCTGCCTTAGTGCCGGATAAGAAAGATCCGTATTAAAGAGATTCGCTTCCCGGCCGAGATTCTGAGGGGAATGGGCATCCGAATTGGAAACCAGGGCCAACTGATCCAACGCCGAAAGACGCCAATTCATCGGCGGGTCGGAGGAAAGGCCGGTTTCTACCGCATAGATATATTCTTTTAAATCCCCATAGCACTCTTCCAAAGAGTTAAAACCCGAGTTTGCTCCGAACACGGAAAAATGCGGAGTCCAGATGTGGGCTGGAATGTACAGCGCTTCAGGGCAGACTTCGAGCATCATTTCCAAAAGCAGCCGGCTATCCAGACCCAAGATTGGCCGACCATCCGAGCGGATATTGCCGACCATTTCCAAGCGGCGGCTGAGTTCATCCGCCGCTTCTAAACTCGGCAAAATCAGGAGGTGATGCACCTTATGCACCCGTCCGTCTTTTTTATAGATACTGCTGATTTCGCCGGTCGCCACGAAACGCACCGGCAGACTGCCAGGCGGATGTTCCTCGTCCGGGCGCCGAAATTCCGGCCGCAGTTGATATAACCCCTCCTCGGCCGGTTCCAGCTTGGTTTTCAGCTCCTCTCGCCAGCCGGGATGGGTAAAATCCCCGGTGCCGATAAGAGAAATCCCTTTGTATATTGCCCACTGCTGCAAATTTTCCGGATTACAGTCCCGGCTGGTGGCCCGGGAGTAATGCGAATGAATATGTAGGTCTGCCACAAAGCGCACTCCGATAATTACCCCACTCTCTTAAAGTATCTAGTAATCTTTATTGATCAAGCATAATCTCGTTTAAGACTCTTCCCTCAGCCTCGGGTCTTTGACCCCGGGCTGGAAGCGCTCGTTATTATAAATCCAGGGTTTGACTCCCCATCTTCACCTTAATTTTCTTCCATTTTCAAATCATACACTATTAACCCAGACAAGTGAACCACTCGGGGCTATAAAGAATCCATGTCGTTAGTTTCCTTCGTCGCTAGTTTCTTGGGTTTGGGTTTTCCTTTCCTGGGTCTAGCCTTATATTAAAAAAATAGAAAGAAAAAACCAAGGCCAGTTCCTTCTAACCTTGGCAAACCACAATCCCCAAAAACACTTAAGCGTATTAATGCGTTTGTAAAGTTGTCTTGTTATCAATTTTGTCAAAAAGAAAAGCTAGCACTGACCACTTTGGTATTTTTCCCATTTGGCATCTGTTTCCGCTTGGATGGAGGCGATTTCGGCCGGGGTCAGCATGGAAAACCGGGCTTGTTTATTCAGATAATCCGTTACCGGTTTCCGTTTATTCGGTTTATTGGTTATTTTAAAATTTCCGTTTTCGTACTCGGACAATACCCACAACCCGGTTTGGACCGCCAAACGGCCGATTTCGATCGTCTCTTCCGTGTCATGTCCCCAGCCAACCGGGCAGGGAGACAGCACCTGCAGATAAGCGGGACCCGGCGCGGCCATGGCTTTGGCCACCTTATCCATGTAGTCTTTGGGATAAGAAACACAAGCCGAGGCTACGTAAGGAATGTTATGCGCATCCGCGATCCGCAGCATGTCTTTTTTATTTTTATCCTTGCCACTGGGAGTGGTCGAGGAAAAGGCGCCTAAAGGAGTGGCTCCGCTCCTTTGGTTGCCGGTGTTCATGTAGGCTTCATTGTCATAGCAGAGAAAAATGAATTTCTCGCCTCTTTCCATGGCCCCGGACAAAGCCTGCAAACCAATATCAAAGGTGCCGCCATCGCCGGCCACCCCTAAAACCGTCGCTTTTTCCTTTCCTTTCCGTCGCAGTCCGGCTGTCAGACCAGATATAAAAGCGCCAGTCCCGGGCATTACCGAATTCACCACCGGTACGTCAAAAGCCATCTGCGGATAAAAAGTGGTAACCCCCATCAGACAACAGGGCGGCGTCACAATTACGGTTTCTTTGCCTAAGACTTTTAAGGCTAAGCGCACGGCTAGAGTGCCTCCACAACCGGCACAGGTTGAACTGCCATACAATAATTCCTCTGTGGTTATATCTTTTAAACTAGCCATTACTCCACCTCAATCCTACGAAATTAACCGCTTTTACCGAATCCGGCGCCTGGTGGGCTTCCTCCAGTTTGCAAAACATCGAGGCAAATTCATCCTGCGAAATATCCCGGCCACCTAAACCACCAATGAAATTAAGGGCTGGGGAACGCATAGGGATATCGTACAGGGCGGCTTTTATCTCCGTGTATAAGGCGCCTTCGTTTCCGTAAGAATAATTGCGGTCTAAAACCCCAAAGGCTTTGACGTTTTGCAGCGCCTTGGCCACTTCTTTTAAGGGGAATGGTCTAAAGGATCGAACTTTTAGAACCCCGACTTTTTTCCCTTCGGCCCGTAGTTTTTGGGCTGTTACCCGCGCGGTACCGGTGAAAGAACCCATGGTCACCAGAATATAATCCGCATCCGCGCAATCGTATTCTTGGATCAGGCCTCCGAAGCTGCGGCCAAACTGTTTTTCAAATTCCGCCGCCACTTGGGGGATTTTCCGCAAGGCGGCCTGCATCCCCGCCTGTTGGAGAAACTTATACTCGATAAAGATTTCGGGGGTCGCGCCAAA
>CAYXHK010000256.1:0-3307 GCA_964464665.1 uncultured Syntrophomonadaceae bacterium | reverse complement strand
CGCCACTGTCCCCGGCGGGTGGCTTGGGGGTAAAGGTAGCTTTGGTCTTCCTGCAAAAAAACCGGGAGCACCTCGAATTCCAGCCCCGGATAATCCAGGACAATGGTGCGGTTATCCCCGCTGATTTGAGGATGGGGGAACACTTTTTGCAGGCTGTTTTGTACCGCCTGCAGCAGAGCAGCCGGTCCATTAATCGGATGCTGTTCGTACTCTGAAAGGAGGGCAGCCGGCAATTCAACCGCAATATCGATATCATTTACCCCAATAATTGCGGTATCCCGACCATACGATCCCACCAATCGGCTATTCTCTGTTTCTGAATCAAGCCCCCAAAAATCGAGGTTGATTTGCCGGGTGACTGCCTTAAACTGGTCAGCGACAATCGCTTGGGTAGCCGGATCAATCTTTAAGTTTTCCAGCAAAGTTGAAAACTTAGCCGCAATCAGTTCTGATTCCCATACAGCCATCGTTTATTCCTCCTAAGCTTCCTGATCGTTTATCTTAGTAAGATTAAATCAATTAACCATAACGTTAAATCTTATTTCCCCTTTTTCGGCATTTGCGCCTGGTTTCCCTGCCTACGGAAGATGTTGGATAAAGATTCGTATAAAAGCATTACTCATACTTTTTGGAATGGCGGGTGGGTGAACAAAACGAATTTAACAAAAAAATTATTTAGTGATATAAATATTAGGGGGCGAGCCTTACTCCTGAACAAAGGATGAAAGCAGAAATCGAATTGTTTGAAAAGCTTGTTAAGGAACTTAAAGCGAAAGCCGTAGTTCAATACTGAAACTATCGGGCAGGAGGCTAACCCATTAGTTTAGTAGCCGACCTCCCAGTCGAGTAGCCCAGGGGAGTTTCCCCCTGGGCTCTCACGTTGATTTTAAGACTGATCCATCGCATCTCGAATACTTGGCTAGTCAACTTGACTTTGGTTGGTTAACAAAGAGGAGGAGTTCAGAAAAAGGAATTTTGGGACACGGTGTCGTATACTATTATTAGTAAATGTGCCCAAAATCGTAATTTTAACCCAAGAAGAGGAGGGACAGCTGTGGAATTTTATGAGGTAATCCATCAGCGCCGGGCTATCCGAAAATATAAACCCGATTCGGTACCCCGGGAAGTTCTGCTGCGGATTCTGGATGCGGCGAACTGGGCGCCTTCTGGGATGAACCTGCAGCAATGGGAATTCGTGGTGGTTACTGGCGACAAGAAACGGCAGCTGGGCGAGAGTTATGTTCAGGCAGCTGAACCGGTTTGCCGTAATTGGGAAGAGAAACGCCGCCGGTTATTTCTGGAATTTGCCCAAAACTATGGCGGCGCCCCAGTGGTTATCTTCGCCCTGACTCAGGCAACCGATGATCCGGTTGAACGAAAAATGCATTTGGAGAGCGTTAGCGCGGCTTTTGAAAACCTGCTGCTGGCTGCCTGCGCCGAAGGACTGGGCACTTGCTGGATGACTGGGCCGCTGCAGGATGAAGCTGGCATCAGGCGGATTTTGGAGATCCCCTTGGATAAAGAAATAGTGGCGGTATCCCCGGTTGGTTATCCGGATATGGTGGCTAAGGCTCCGCCGCGGCAAGACCCAGACTTAAGCATAAAGGTGCGTTGGGTGGAGTAGGTTTGGGTCCGGTATATCCCTACATTATTTAAAGAAAATGATTTGTTTTACCCAGGGAAAACTTGGGGATTTTTTGACAAGGAAAATGATTGAATATTTAAACAAGGCAAATGGATATAAATGTAACTGCAACGGGGCTGTTGGATAACGGCTCCGAATTTTTTGATTGTTAATACTATTTAAATAGTATTGGGCAGGATTTTAGCTTCAATTGTAGAATTGTAAAGTTATTGGAGTTATTGGTTTATGTCAGAAATAGGAGACCGACTGGCTAAATGGGCAAACCAAATTGGCAAAATGCAAAAAATCAAATTTAAGGGGGGTAATTCTATGTTTAGGGAAGCCAATTGTGATCTATGCGGCGATTGTCTGGATCTGTGTAAAAATATCGATTTTGGGGACAAGGAAAACGCTTCCAGGGAATTTGAGAAACTGATTAAAGGCGAAAAGGTTGATTGGCTGTATGATTGTATCACCTGCATGGCCTGCGACGAGTATTGTGCAAAGGATGCGAATCCCTTTAGCCTGATCCTGCAGCGGTTGGAGGAAGACGGGAACTTTACGGATCCGCAAGTGCGGCAGGACATGGCGGCCCGTTTCCTGGCCAAAAAGGACCCAGGTCCGGTCCAACCGAAGAGATGGAATATGTCGCTTTGCGTAATGACTGGCAACATGCCGTGGGCCCCCTTTGGTCAACTCTTTGAAAATGATGATATTACGATCTTAAAAGGCCTGCCTTATTTCTGTAACGTTCTCTTTGTCCACATGGGCAATGAGTCGATCATGAAGGACCGGATGCAGAAGATGGTTGACAATTTGGCCGCTTCTGGAGCTAAAGAGATTATATTTGTGCATGAAGATTGCTATGTGGCCTTAAATACCTACGCGAAAGATTACGGCATTGAACTGCCCTTTAAACCGGTCCACATGTTTGAGTATCTGAAAGAGTATTTAACCGAAAACCAGGATAAGATTAAAAAACTAAATATCAAAGCTGCATATCAACGGCCTTGCGCGTCCCGGCACACGGCGCCGGAAGTGGAAGCCCTCTTGAACGACATTTTTGATCTCATCGGCGTTGAGCGGGCAACCCGTAAATACGAAGGCATTGATGCCCTTTGCTGCGGTGTGGAAGTAGCTGGCCCGGGACTCAAACTCTTCCCACGGGGCAAGAATTATGAGCCGTTCCAAGACAAGAACATTCAGGATGCTAAGGATAATGGGGCGGAAGCAATGGTTTACCTGTGTCCCATGTGCTTCAAGACCCTTAGCCCGAAAGCTCGGGCTGCCGGCCTGAAGAACTATATGGTCAGTGATATTTGTCGCTTGGCGCTCGGAGAAGAACTCCCAGCCGACAAACCCGAATAGAACTGAGATAAAACTTAGTTTAATGAACGCAAAGTGCTTCTGGTTAATCAATCTTGTAATCAATCTTGACGGGCAATCGCCTGCGTCCGCCAGGCAGCGGGAGGCACGGGGTGTTTAAAGGCTTGATTAATAGGGTGGTTTAAAGAATTAGAATGGTATAAACTAGGGTAGTCTTTTAAGAAGACTGCCCTAGATTACTTTAAGCGTCGCTTCCTTTAAGCGTCTGGCTGGGGGCAAAAAGATGGGGGAGAAGCAGAGGGGCGGTTCTCCCGCTTCATAAATGCTGACTCAGGCAGCAAAAAGGAAGCAAAAGAA
>CAYXHK010000255.1:0-3326 GCA_964464665.1 uncultured Syntrophomonadaceae bacterium | reverse complement strand
GGTATCTTAAAACACGCGCGGGGATTTGCCGCCATCACCAACCCGACGGTAAATTCCTATAAGCGCCTGGTGCCCGGCTACGAGGCCCCGGTCTATATTGCCTGGTCGGAAAAAAACCGCAGCCCCTTGGTGCGGATTCCGGCGAAGCGGGAATTGAGCACCCGGATTGAGGTGCGCAACCCGGACCCGTCCTGCAATCCTTATCTGGCCTTTGCGGTGATGCTCAAAGCTGGTCTGGACGGGATTAAGAATCAGACTCAGCCGCCCCCGGCAGTTGATGATAATCTATACGAGATGACTGACGAAGAAAGAGAAGCCAAAGGTATCGAGTCGCTGCCCGGCGATCTTTACGCCGCATTGAAAGAATTAAAAAAGGATGCGGTGATTCAGGAGGCTTTAGGCGAGCATATCTACAGCCGCTTCCTGGAAGCCAAACGCCACGAATGGAATGAATACAATCAGCAGGTGCACGTCTGGGAGATCGAGCGTTATTTAGCCATCTTTTAAATTCAGGAAATCGCCTAACTTAAGATTTTTATTTTACTGGGTCTTTGAACTCAGAGAAAAGGGATTCACCTCTATGGGAAAAGAGGTGAATCCCTTTTGCATCAGATTTACTTTAAACTGTCATTGGATTTTCATGGAGTATGCATATTGACACATTCTTCATCATTAATTATATTATAAATAGTTACGTTATATAATGTTGCGTAACGACCAATAAGATAATTATATAAAAACTAGTTAATTAATGTAATGTTATAATAATTTATGTCATAAATTATTATATCTAAGTTGATTTTTGTGTGACCAATATATTATCAGAGATGAGTTGTAAACTTTGTGTGCGCTGGATCTGGATTATGCTTGGTATGTGTATAATTCTCATTCATAAGTGTATAATCCTGACTCATAGTTAATAGGGAGCAGTATTATGAATATAATCGTTATTAATTCGGGGGATGCCTGCATATCCGCAATTCGGTTGCGGAAGTTGGCATCCTTTATATCTATCAGAAAATTTAGCGTCTGACTGACGTGATGTAGAATACCCTGGAGAAAGAGATCAACGGATCAAGAAAAGCTGAATGAGCTGAATGATATCGTCAAAAGTCTACCATGTTGAATGTTAACGTTGAAATGGTCGGTTTTTACGACATTATCCATAGAGAGAAGGTGAAAACGGATTAAACTATAAATCATCATGATAAAAAATAAAAGTAGGGAGGAGCGGATTGTAATTTTTATAAGAAACAGAAATTTAAAAAAATACATAAGCAGTATAGTTTTGATCATGTTTATGCTCAGCTTTATGCTGGTTCAAACCCCGGCAGCCCAAGCCAAAACTTTGCAGACACCTATACCCGATCCAGCAAATAATGTCGTAGTGTTAAGTGTAAACATAGGCGGGCAGACCCTGCCGTATACCTGGGGAGATATTACCGGAGCCGCGGGGTTTAAGTTTGAGGGCCGGGCGACATCTGATGCTTATACCGAAAATGATGAAGGCTTGCACGAAACCTGCTATGGAATAAAGCTGGCTGACCTTTTAGCGGATGTAGAAGACACGCTGGGCCTGACCTTTGCGGATGATTATAAGATAAAAGCGGTTTGCAGCGATGCTTATACCAACACTCCTTTTACGGTTGCTGAAGCGAAGGATTACGCAGCCAATCATTACCTGTTGGCCCATAAAGTAAACGATACCTCGGAATCATCTGTCGGATACAAAGATACTGACCCGTCAGTGACCTATCCGGCCACTTATTGTCGGATCGCGAGAAACCGGGGCGGGGATTTTTCCACAGACAGATTTGGCAATACCACCTATATGCGCCTGATCAGTTCCCTGCAGATAACCCGGTCAGACGGTTCGGCGGTTGAGCTTATTGATAATGGCGCCGGGTTGGACCGGCTCACTCCTGATTCGACCGGATTAGTGATCGGCGGAAACGGAATAACCAATGGAGCGGGATTGCAAAACAGCTTTGTTTACCTTAGCCAGGATCAGGTTGATTCTATAAAAGCGAATAAAAGCGTAGCTGGTCTCGGTCTGGGCGACTCGTGGACGAGTACCCCGACGCTTTACTCATCCTATGATAACCACGGCACGCCCGAATATGTATATCGATTGGCGGAAGGAATCAATTTAAAGACGGTCTTTATTGCCCTGGGTGCAGATGTGACCAGCGTGCCGGTGACGATTGAAGCGACAGCAACCGATGATTACACCGCTATAGTCAGTGATGCGTTCAGCCATACCGTAAACCGCAATTATATTGCTCCGGATGGGACTGTAGGCGCAGTAGTTGATCCGATTTTAGTTTTTTATGACGATAAAGTAACCACCTCAACCCCGGATTCCAGTTTAGAACTTCCAAACACTACTGCGGCCATTACCGATGCCAATCCTTTATTTGCGTATGGACAGACGGAACCGACCGAAGAAACCAACTGCAAATTTGTTAAAAACACGAACAAAATCAGAGCGGGGAAGGTTGATCCCGCCTTTACAATTACCCAGGACAGCAATACAAAATCTATCTCTGTATCGGACGTTGCCCGGATTGGTATTTATGAAACTGCGTACTCCTGGAATAACAGCGGCACCCTGGTAACCCAGAGTGTTACCGGCGTTCCGTTGAGTGTATTATTGACGAAACTTGGCGTCGCGGTTCCCAGCAATACAGATTTGATTATTAAGGTTAACAACGGCAGCGGATCGGTTGCCTCCAACCGCAGTATCAGTTCCAGCGAAATAAGCAGATGCTTTGTGGCGTTTGACGCTTTTGCAAACAGCGAACGCAGCATACGCGTTTCGGGCAGTCTAACCCCCCTCAGAATATATTGCCCCGGGCAAACCGTGGATAGGGTTTTAATTGAAAATGTGGTGGGTGCTTCGGTTGACGTGGTAAGCCAGACCTATACGGTAAGTTTTGAAGAAAACGGCGGCACTGCGGTTGACAGCATAACCAGGGTGTCCGGCGCAACTATAGATACAGAGCCAGTGACCACCAAGGTTGGCAGTATTTTCGAAGGCTGGTACACCGATGCGGGACTGACCAACCAAGTGGTCTTTCCGTACACAATTGTTGACGATGTTAAGTTTTATGCAAAATGGATAGCCGAAGACATCGTGGGTGACCGGGAGCCGGGAGGAGATATAAATAATTCCGTATTTTATATTGCCTTAAAAGACGCTTCCGGGGATACAAAATACTATTATTATACGAAAGCGGAATTAGAGACCTACGAAACCCAAGAGGATTATACGTATGATGACCATAGCGTCATTAAAACGGTTACCTGTAAAGGCGCCTTATTAA
>CAYXHK010000254.1:0-3332 GCA_964464665.1 uncultured Syntrophomonadaceae bacterium | reverse complement strand
TAGATCTCTTAGATTAGTACAGTATATTCATAGACTCTAAAACGGGTTCCAAACACCCCTATAAAAATAACGGACTGGATCTTATTTTCGACCTTTTAAACCGCCGTAAGCCCAGCTGGTTAACGCCAATTAACGGTGGTATAGTGTATAATAGCAACAAAGGTAGCAACAAAGGCAAGCGGGGACGCCGGGTGCGTCCGGCCGAATTCCAGAACGAGGTGTGTAATGAGTTTTTGGTTGGTGGCGATCGCGGTTTTCCTGTTGGATCAGGGCACGAAATACTGGATTTTAAACCATCTGGAGGTTTGGGAGTCGGTCCCTTTGCTCCCCGGCTGGTTGCATCTTACCTTGGTTCAGAACCCGGGGGCGGCTTTTGGTCTCTTCGCCAATTGGAAAGGGCTGTTAGTCTTGGTGACCTTGGCAGCGGTGCTGCTCGCTTTCATTTTTTACCGGCGTATTTTAGCCTTTGACTGGCAGATTCGATTAGGCATGGCCTTAGCGTTGGGGGGAGCGGTCGGCAACCTGATTGATCGGTTAAGATTTGGCCATGTGGTCGACTTTATTGATCTTTTGGTCTGGCCGGTTTTTAATGTGGCGGATATGGCGATCGTCGCCGGCGTAGTTCTTTTGGGCTATAAAATTTTATGCCTTCCCCATGAGGATGAGCCGGGAGTAATTCCTAAACAATGACCAGATTATTTGCCAGCTATAGATAAAAAGTATTTTAACGGCGGATGGTTTATATATTGCCGGAAAAGGTATCAAGGTATCTAAACGCTACCGCAATTGATAAATTATAGTATCAAATTTCAAACTTTTAGCCTATAATTATATTTATTATATTTATTTAGTTATTTTTCGATGTGCTAAATATTCGGGGGTTAAAAATGTACATTGGAAGCGTTCGTTTCTACAAACATTTAATCCTGGTCACAATCATCTTGATTATCACCTCTCTGTTCTTATCTGTCTTGATCTTGCATAACAAATGTGTAGTTTTGCAGCAGGCCTTAGAGAGAAATAGCGTTCCAGTTACAACCAGTTCATCATTACTTCTCAACACTAACGTAGCCAACGCCTCCGAAAGTGCTATACTGCCTTATCAAGACAAATACCCGGATTTATATGCCGCTAAATCAATGGGTAAAAAATCAGCGGAACCCAGCAAAGTGGTCTATCTCACCTTTGATGATGGTCCTTCGGCCCGGACTATGGAAATACTTGATATTCTGGATCGGCATAATGCTAAGGCTACCTTCTTTGTGGTCAAAAAGGATAACGAATTTTCTAATAATATCTATAAAGAAATCGTTAATCGCGGTCACACCATCGGGTTGCATGGTGCCAGCCATAATTACACCCAGATTTATAATTCGGTTGAAGACTTTTTGGATGATTTAAACCAATTATATTTGCATCTGGAGACGGTTACCGGTATAAAACCGGCACTTTCCCGGTTCCCAGGTGGCAGCATTAATCCTTATAATGTTCGTATCCATGAGGAACTGTTAGGTGAGATGCTCCGCCGAGGCTTTATTTTCCATGATTGGAACGTCAGCAGCGGGGATGCCGACAGCGGAGCAACGTCTAATTCCATCTATAATAATGTAGTACAAAAGGTCAGAGAAACTAATAAATCCGTGGTTTTATTTCATGACAGTGCAAACAAAATGGCAACCGTTGCCGCTATGGATAAGATCATTATCGATTTGCAATCTTCCGGTTTTGTATTTGCCGCATTGGATGCCAATGTTGCCCCTTATACGTTTTCTTATATAAAATAAGTAATAATGAGGTGAGGTTTTGAACAAGAATAACACCGTTAAATCAAAGCCGAACGGGGAGGAATCCAGTAACAAAGGAAACTTAACTAAGGCCGTCAATGGATTGTTTGGTTTGGAATTAGGCAAGAAGGAAAAGGTGCAGTCCCCCGTGACGCCAGCCGAGCAGATACAGAAAGAAGATGGTATGAAGCAAACGGCTGTTAAGTCTAAACTGCAGGTTCTTCCCACCTCTTCGTCAGCCGATCTTAAAAGGGATTCGTTCATAACAGAAGATACCGTGATTGAAGGTGAAATCCGAACTGGCAGCAGTATAAATATCGCCGGAACAGTCAGGGGGGCGGTCATTAGCGAGTCCGATATCCTGATCACCGGGAAAATATATGGGAACATTAGGAGCAAATCGATCATTATTAAGAATGGCCTAGTAGAAGGCAATATCTATGTTCGAAGCGAAGTTTCCCTGGCCGGGGAGTCCATCGTGCTAGGCGACATAGAATCCGAGAAGTTCGTATCCGAAGGCAAAGTCAAGGGTAATGTGAAGGCTCACTCTTCAGCCACCCTGAATAACGCTGCCGTGTTATTGGGTAATTTGGAAACCAAAACCATCAGCGTACAGCCCGGGGTGATTATCAACGGTTATGTCAAGATAACCACCGACGCAACGCTTGATGAAATGTTCCAAGATGTTTCAGTCAAGACTACGCTGCCGGTCAAGGATTTGGAGTGAGCAAGAATTATCCCTTTGTATTTGTATAATGAAACAACTTGGGAACGGATTCCATTCCCGGGTTATTTTTTGAGTTAATACCCACAGAAAATTCGGAAATAATATATATCACAGTTAGAATTTAATGAGGTGGACATGGGCGGTAAGACTTCCCCCAACGGACTGGCGTCAAATGAGCTGTCAGTCAGCGGGCAAACGCCCGGCGGCGAATCGGTGTTGCACAACTTGACGGCAACTGCCGGTGCGGGCAAGCGATTAGATGCCTGGCTGACCCAGGAACTGGCGGATTTATCTCGAACTTATATTCAGAAGCTGATCGAAGAAGGCCGGGTGCGGGTAAACGAACAGGTAGTCCCGGCGAATTATAAAGTAAAAAACGGCGATGTTTTAACGGTGCTGGTTCCGCCGCCGGTAGCCCTGGAAGTTAAGGCCGAGGAAATCCCCCTGGAGGTTATCTATGAGGATCAAGATGTCCTGGTCATCAACAAACCGCAGGGAATGGTGGTGCACCCGGCGCACGGCAATTATGAAGGCACCTTGGTCAATGCTTTACTGGCCCATTGTCCGGATCTTTCCGGCATCGGCGGGGTAAGCCGGCCGGGAATCGTGCACCGGATTGATAAGGATACTTCAGGCTTATTGATGGTGGCCAAAAACGACTTGGCCCATCAAGGGCTGACCGAGCAGATCAAGGAACATTCGGTTATCCGGCGCTATCTGGCCTTGGTACACGGACAGATTCAAGAGCCGGCCGGCCGGATTGAGACCCCAATCGGCCGACACCCGCACGACCGCAAGAAAATGGCGGTCGTGGTCAGGGG
>CAYXHK010000253.1:0-3367 GCA_964464665.1 uncultured Syntrophomonadaceae bacterium | reverse complement strand
GGACCCAGCATCTATTTATGAAAAACGCTCTTTTGGCCATCCTGCTGGTCAGTCCCCTTTTTGGCATTCTCGGCACCTTGGTCGTAAATAATCGCATGGCCTTTTTCTCAGACACGATCGGGCATTCTGCCTTAACCGGCATTGCCATTGGCCTGCTCTGTGGACTAGCGGACCCGCTATGGGCGATGGTGCTCTTCTCGATTGTTTTAGCCATCGCCATTTCCCTGGTAAAGCATACGATTAAGGCCTCCACCGATACCATAATTGGGGTATTCTCGGCCGCGGCCGTAGCCTTAGGTATTGTCATCCTTTCACGGGGCGGCGGATTTGCCAAGTATTCCAACTACCTGATAGGAGATCTTTTGAGCATCACAACCCAAGATTTAATGCTGCTAGGCATTATCCTGGCGGCGATCCTGGCGCTTTGGACGCTTCTTTTTAACCAGCTGCTGCTGATCAGTGTAAATCCTACCCTGGCCTTAAGTCGCGGGATCCCGGTGCGACGTTTGGACACCTTTTTTTGTATCGTGCTGGCCGTTGTGGTAACCGTTTCGATCCAGTGGCTGGGGATTTTGATCATCAATTCTCTTTTGGTTTTGCCGGCTGCGGCAGCCCGAAACGTCGCTCGCAATATGTCAGAGTACCATTTATACTCGATTGCCATCATCCTGGTGGCGGGTTTGGCGGGCTTAATCAGCTCTTACTACTGGGGGACGGCCACCGGGGCTACCATCGTCTTGTTTGCCACCTTGTTTTATACCATTACCCTGCTCTCCAGATTCCGCTTAAGTTAAGATTGGAGGTAACTTTATTGTGGATATTAAGCAGCCGCTGGTCGGTACCCGCTCTACCAAACAACGCCAAGCCATTTTAGCCGTATTTACCGATGACCAGGTGCATTTGTCAGCGGATGAGGTCTACCTCAAGGTAAGATCAACCCAGCCCAATATCAGTTTAGGTACGGTTTACCGCAATCTGGACCGCTTGACCAAGCAAGGGTTCCTGACTCAATTCACGCTGGCCGACGGGAGCCGCAAATATGAGAAAAACACCAGTCACCACCACCACTTAGTCTGTATCGACTGCGGGGAAACCAAGAATATTCCCAGCTGTCCCTTGGAACGCCATATCGAAAATTGCTCAAAAGAAAATGCCTACCAGATCGTTAGGCATTCCTTAGAGATCTATGGTTATTGCCCGAACTGCAATTCTAAATCCGGCAAACCGGGTTTATCCTAACAGATTCGGGGCAGCAGTTCTCCTTCCAGCATCCCTAAGACCCGTTCGGTACCCAGGACGGTTTCAAGCAACACCAATCTCGAGGGAGCCTCCCGCACCTCGCCGATAACCGCTGCGTCCTGACCTTCTGGCAAAGCCCGTAAGGCTTTTAGCATTTCGGGCTGCTTTGACGGGGCCACAATGGCCATTAGTTTTCCCTCATTAGCCAGATACAGCGGGTCCATCCCCAGCATGCCACAAGCTCCGCGTACCGCCGCTGAAACCGGGATCAGTTCTTCCTTTATCCCTAAACAAACCGCGCCTTGCTGCGCCAACTCGTTTAAAGTGGTGGCCAACCCTCCCCTGGTTGGGTCACGCATGCAGCGAACCCCGGCCGGATCAATCTGGCATAAAGCCTGAGCCAAACGGTGAACCGATCCGCAGTCACTCTGCACCGGGGTGGTAAAGCCCAAACCCTCCCGCTGGGCCAAAATCGCCAAGCCATGCTCCCCGATTAACCCACTGACGATGATTTGATCCCCCGGCCTAATCTGCGTGGGCGATAGGTTTAGTCCGACCGGGATCAAACCGATTCCCGCGGTATTAATAAACAGCTTGTCGGCTTGCCCGCGACCGACTACCTTGGTATCGCCGGTGACCACCTCGATACCGATCTCATCCGCAGCCCGGTGCATCGAATCGACAATCTGCATAAGATCCGCAATTGGAAAACCTTCCTCTATAATAAATCCCGCACTCAAGTAACGGGGGATCGCGCCGCTGACTGACAGGTCATTAGCCGTACCGTATACAGCTAAGCAACCGATATCGCCTCCCGGGAAAAAAAGCGGGTCAATCACAAACGAATCGGTGCTGAAGGCTACCCGATTCTCCCCCGACAATTCCAGGATCGCCGCGTCCAACATTTGATCCAGCCGAGGATTACTCAGACGGCTCCGAAATACTTTATTTATCAGTTCATGGTGCAGCCGGCCGCCGCTGCCATGGGCCAAAACAATCCGCTCCATTTTCTGTTTCTCCACTTTATACTCCTTTTGCCTTTACCCTTATTTTCTGCCCACCCCAAAACGGTAGTGAGCCGCACAGGCCCCTTCGGTGGAAACCATACACGGCCCAACTGGCCGCAAGGGAGTACACGCCTTTCCGAAAGAGAGACAATCCCCCGGTTGTTTTTGTCCCTTTAAGATGGCCCCGCATAAACAAGCCGGCCCCTTTTTCCCGGTTCCTGCCATAGTCTCGGCCGGCCGAACCCCTAACTTCTGCTCCGTATCCCAAGCGGCAAATTCCGACCTTAAAGCCAACCCGCTTGCCGGAATAATCCCCAAGCCGCGCCAGCGGGCGGAAACCGGCTGAAAAAAACGCTCCAGATAATTCTGGGCAATTTGATTCCCTTCCGGACGCACTGCCCGGCGGTACTGGATCTCTACCTGCCAGTGCTGAGTTTGGTATTGCTTTAGAATCATAAGAATCGCTTCCAGAATATCGACTGCCTCAAAACCGGCCACCACGCAGGGACGCTTAAACTCTTCCGCCACGAAACGGAAGGGGTCCACGCCGAGGATCGTACAAACGTGTCCTGGATTAATAAAAGCATCAATATTTACGGCGGGATCAGTTAGAAGCGCCCGCAGAGCCGGCGGCACTACCTTGTGCAAGGAAAAGACGGAAAAATTACGCAAGCCCTTTTGCTGCGCCTGCTCCACCACTACCGCCGTTGCCGGAGCCGTAGTTTCAAAACCGATTCCGGCCATGACCACTTCGGAATGAGGATATCGTTCGGCTAGTTGCAGCGCTTCCAGGGCGGAATAAACCACCTGTACGTTAGCGCCCTGACTCCGTTTTTCCTGGAGGGTGCTTGTGCTGCCGGGAACCCGAATTAAATCACCATAAGTGGCCAAGATTACCTCCGGTCTTTCCGCCAAATTGATCACCACATCCAAATCCGCCGTATCAGTAACGCAGACCGGGCAACCTGGGCCCGAAAGTAACCGGATATTGGCCGGCAGTAAATCACGAATCCCACTCTGGGCAATCGCCACGGTGTGGGTACCGCAGACCTCCATCAGGACGAGGGGTCGTTCAATCGTTTGAGCAACCTGGTTTATTTCGGCGAGTATCCCTTGTACCC
>CAYXHK010000252.1:0-3379 GCA_964464665.1 uncultured Syntrophomonadaceae bacterium | reverse complement strand
CTGTAAGCTCTGACCCTGATATTTCAGTGTTTGTCCCTGCTCCACTTTATTAGCATTGTTCGGCTCACCATTACTTGTCTGCTTGCCACAGCCAGTCAGGGCAATCGCAGATATCATTAAAACCGCAACCAGCAAAATACTCCATTTTTTAATCCTATTCATTATAATCATCCTCTCTAAATCCAATATTACTAATCTCTTTGTTTGCCAAACTTTTTCTTCTTTCCTCCTTTCTTTAAACAGGTAAGCCGCAAGATTTCTCTTACAACCTTGTGGATTGCCGGCTCAGGTCTTTCTATCATAGTTATTATCTAAGTCGAACCGACTCGACGATATTTAGTTGTCCATCTTATTAAATGTTAAATAATCATTATGATTATAATACATAACATTACTAACGTCGACTGCGTTCTTACGTTCTGTTAAGTTATTTAGCTTTTCATTTTTATGTCATCTCCATTTACAATAAGCAGGTCAATTTTATGAACAATCTGTTCGATCACCTGCATGATAAAAGAATTGTTTTTGTTTAAAATTTTTGTACAAATCAATAATAATGTTATAATCTCTTTAATTCCAATATTACTTTATACTCATCCAGCTTGCTTTTTAAGACTGAAAACATAGAAAGGTGCGTCAAAATGGCAGACAATACAGTTTTAACCCCTCAAGAGGTGGCTGATATTTTAAAGATCGCCAAAAACACCGTATACGAACTCATCAAGCGTGGCGAACTGAATGCTTACAAGGTGGGGAAAAAATTCCGGGTGGATTTGCAGGATCTCGAAAACTATAAAAATAAAACCAAAAGACAAGCCGGCCAATCCCCTGAACTAAAGACGGCCTATCCGGAAACCGTAATAAGTCAAAGCCGTGGTTTTATCATCAGCGGACAGGATATTTTACTGGATGTATTGGTGCGGCATTTAAATGACCAACCCTACAATCTGGAAACTTTACGCTCTCACGAAGGCAGTTATAACGGTCTCTTCGACCTTTACCAAGACCGGGTTCAAGCAGCTTCAGCCCATTTATGGGATAGTGATACTGGAGAATACAACGTGCCGTACGTAAAAAGAATGCTGCCGGGTGTGCCGGCAGTCATAATTCGTCTGGCCGGCCGCACCCAAGGCTTTTATGTCCCCAAGGGCAATCCGTTGGGGATTAGCACCTGGGAAGATTTAAAGCGTCCCGACCTTACTATCGTCAATCGAGAAAAAGGCAGCGGCGTGCGCGTTTTATTGGATGAACACCTGAAAAAACTGGGTGTTTTGGGAAAAACCATTAAAGGATACGAGCACGAATGCGCTTCGCACCTGGCCATTGCCAGTACCGTAGCCCGAGGGGAGGCTGATTTGGGCATTGGGAATGAGAAGGCCAGCCTGCAGGTAAACGAAATCGACTTTATCCCGCTCCAGCCGGAAAAGTATGACTTGATATTTAAAAAAGAGAATTTAAATGAGCCCCCGTTTAAAGCGGTTTTGGAAATACTGCGTTCCCGTGCTTTCAAGCTGGAGTTGGAAGGGATCGGCGGTTATGATCTGACCGAAACCGGCAAACTGGTTGCCGAAACCTAAAACCGGGAAGCAATGCTTCCCGGCCTTATAACAAATTTAAAATTTTGCGAGTTTTAACTCTCATCTTTAAATCAATAGATTATATTTGTAGTGTCTAACGTTTTCTTTGATTTCAAAGATAGGCGGTTCCATCAATCATTTTTGGGTTGTGCATTTTTGCAGTGGACTACAGTTTCCCTTTAATTTCAAAGATACCGATCGATTTCAGCCGGGGCAGCAAAAAGGGGTATTTTGCTGCCCCGGTTTCCACTAACCGTAAGTCCAAAAAACTTGCCAAGTCCTCGGCTGTAATCTCAGGAGCTTGGATCCTTACAAACTCCTCAGCATCCTCGAGGGAGACCAGAGGTTGTCCGAAATCAAAAGCGGCTTCTGTTAGAGTATAAGGTATCCCTTTTTGCTCTAAGTCCTGTTCCAGTTGCGCGGCCGTGTATTTTGGCGATTTGCGATACTGCTCGGGATAGAGTTCGCTTTGATTGTTTTTGCCGACCACCACTATGAGTTTTCGGCAACGGTCAAGAAATTGTTCCAGATGACGGTAACCAAAAAAACTGATCAGGATCACATCCCAATTGCCTTCGATCTCCTTGAAATCCAGAAGCAGTGGCAGAACATTGGTGATTCCTCGTTCCGCGATATTTTTATTCAGCGCCTCAATGGCTTCCGGGCTGATATCTATGCCGGTAATGCTGAGTATGGATTGACTGAGTTCTAGATCTATCAACCCTAAACCACAACCAATATCGCACAGAGTCGTATAGCCGGCCAGTTTAGGCGCGAGCAAACGGGCCACATTTTTAGAAAAACCGGTATAGATATCCGCTTCCTGGAACCAACGAATCTTTTTTTGATTCCAAATAAAACTCAAGTCTCATCACTCCTGCGACACAATAAATCCCACCGACGGACTGCAGCGGTGGGTGATTTTTTATTAAACAGCGAATAGTTTGCCCCAAAATTTTTCTTGCTTAATAATTAAGCCTTATGCATAAACATTAATTAATTAGCAGTATATCCATTATTAATCATCCGATCCAGCGTTGCTTAAAAATCTTTTTTCCACGAAATCCGCCAAACCGGCAATGTCTTCGAGATTAAAAACCGGAATTCCCCAGTCCCGCCGCGCATCACTGACTACGGCCAGCAATTCTTCTGGTTTACAGATTAAATCGTCAGAAATCTGCTGCCGAAATACCTCAATTTTAGGCCGTTTACCCAACTTATAGCCCTCAGTGATTACCAGATCTATCTCGTCGAAACCCTGGGCAATTTCCTCCGGCGTTAACTCGGTTTCCCAAGAATTAAAAGAGATCATCTGCTTGGGACCCGCCAACACAACCGGTCCAGCCCCCACTTCCTGATAACCCCAGCTATCCTTGCCCGGCTTATCCACCTCGAAACCGCAGGAATGTTTAATTACTCCCACCCGATACCCTCGGTCCTTCAAGGCCTTAACCAGTTTAACCAACAAGGTGCTCTTGCCGGAATTGGAGACTCCAACTACCGATAACAGCGGCGCCGAAGACTCCATCGTCTTTTTTTGTTTGCTCATCATCAAACCATCCCTCAATTACCACGATTCCCGCTTTAAAACCGTCCGCTTCGCGTTCTGTTTATTCCGCCAAGGCGATTCTATGGGCATGACAATAAACATTAAATCCAGACCCCCGGGTAAACCCCACCAACGTAACCCCCAGCTGCTTTGCCAGTTCAACCGCCAGATTGGTGGGGGCGGAACGGGATACGAGCAGCGGGATACCAAACCGGGCGGCCTTTAAAAGCATCTCAAAAGAAACCCGACCGCT
>CAYXHK010000251.1:0-3385 GCA_964464665.1 uncultured Syntrophomonadaceae bacterium | reverse complement strand
GAGCATTCGGCTGTTAACCGAAGGGTTGCTGGTTCGAATCCAGCTCGGGGAGCCATTTTTAAAAGGCATTCTTTTTTCGGAAAGACTGCCTTTTATCGTTAAACAATGTATGTAAAAAAGCAATTGTTTAAAACTAATCATGTTTTTTTTAACTAACGACCGGCGATGGCAGGGATAGATACTTGGCTGGACATTTGGTTGGATACTTGACTGGATTAATCAGTCAAAATTTCCTTAATTGTAAGTGGAATATGATGAAATAAGCAGTAATCAGCAAGGTTGCATAGCAGGCTGCCATAGAGCAGCCTTTTTTGCTTGTTAAGTCTAATTTTTGCTAAATAAGGAATTAGAACAATTATTAAAGTGTATACTATAATAGTAGTTAAGGTCAGGAAAGGTCAAAAGGTCAAGGAAGGTTAATTTACTGTAAAGTTATATCGCTATTTTCCGAAATGCGGTTATTTACGAAACAGAGATGAACCGTGCGCTGCCCAATGCTTATTTGAGATGCGGCGGCCTCGTTAAACCGATGGTATTTGTTATCCGTTTCGGGAATTAAATACAACGCAAAGCGCAGAACAAAAAACGTAAATGTGCAAATACTCAACAGATTTTATAAACTTAACAAAACTACCGTTTTGGTAAAGGGGATTGGGAAGATGGGGAGCATAGTGGAACAAATAGAAAGGCATCTGCAGGAACTGCTGGAAAAAAGTCCGCAGGGAATTCTGGAATTGCAGCGGAATGTACTGGCCAGTTTGTTTGAATGTGCCCCCTCGCAGATAAATTACGTATTGAGTACCAGGTTTACTATCCAACAGGGATACCTGGTAGAAAGCCGGCGGGGTGGTGGTGGGTTTATTCGAATTATCAAACTGCCGATAGATTCTTTAGAAGTTATTTACCGTTTGGCCCCGGAAGAATCAATGGGAGATGTGTCTCAGGTGGAAGGCGAAGGTTTGATTGAGCGGTTGTACCGGGAGCAGTTGCTTACGCTCAGAGAAGCCCGCTTGTTGCAAAGGATAATCCATAGGGATACCTTGCAATTGGAACTGCCAATACGGGATGGTTTGCGGGCGAGACTACTAAGGGCAGCCCTTATGGAAGTCCTGAAAGTTAGGGATCCAGAGGAAAGCGGTTAGAATTTGTTCTGCTTAATTACCGGCTAGTCTTTAACTCAATGGACTAATTTTAATTTTAATAATTTTAAGGTTTAATGAAGTAGTAGATCCTAATAAGTAGAATGAATAGAGAGGTGACCGGTTATGTTTTGCGAGGAGTGTCAGAAGCGACCGGCAACGGTCCACATAACCCAAGTAGTCAATAATAAAAAAACGGAGCGCCACTTGTGTGAGCAATGTGCGCGGGAGTATCAGGGATTAACCCTTAATTTTGAACCGACCTTCACCATTCAGCAGCTTTTGGCCAGCTTGTTGAATCAGGATCCGGGAGCCTTAAACCTGACTCAGCCAGGGATGTCGGTAGTACAGCGGTGTGAACAGTGTCATTTATCTTATGCCGAATTAGCCCAAAATGGCAAGTTTGGCTGCCGGGAGTGCTATGAGCATTTTGCCGACCAGTTGGAACCACTGATGCGAAAAATTCACGGGAATGCCCGACACAGCGGTAAGATACCCCAAAGAACCGGACAAGCGCTGGATTTGAAGCGTCAGTTAGAGCGACTCTATGCCGAGTTGCAGTTGGCGATCCGTAAAGAGGCTTTTGAAAGAGCCGCGGAAATCCGGGACGCGATCCATGAGCTGGAGAAGAAAAAAGCGGAACCGGAAGGGAGGGAGGCGCAATGATTATTGAATCGATCATCAATCGGCCCTACAGCAAGTGGCTGGAAGGAAGCGGCCCTCACAGCGATATTGTGATCAGCAGTCGGGTGCGCCTCGCCCGAAATCTATTAGAGGTACCCTTTCCGCACCAAATGACGGAAGAACAGGCGCAGGAAGTAGTAAAAGCAGTGGCTCGGGTCGCAGAAAAAATTGAAGTCCGGGAAAATCTGGGCACCATGGAAATAGTAATGCTGAATGACTTGTCTAGTTTAGACCGGCAAATCTTGGTGGAAAAGCACTTGATTAGTCCGGGCCATGCGGAAAATACCGCAAGAGGACGCGGACTGGTTATTCGGGACGATGAGGCCGTCTCGATAATGGTTAATGAAGAGGATCACCTGCGGTTGCAGTGTCTGTTTTCTGGCCTGCAGGTTAAAGAGGCTTGGGAATTGGCTAACCAGGCAGATGATTATTTAGAGTCTAGTTTAAACTATGCTTTTGACGAGAAATGGGGCTACCTCACGGTTTGTCCGACGAATGTCGGTACCGGGATGCGGGCTTCGGTGATGCTGCACCTGCCAGCCTTGGTCATGACGAATCAGGCGCAGCGGGTCTTAGCTACCTTATCCCAGATTGGCTTAGCGGTTCGCGGTTTGTATGGTGAAGGCACAGAAGCCACTGGGAATCTGTTTCAGATTTCCAACCAGGTAACTTTAGGCCCGCGCGAAGAAGAAATCGTCAACAACTTAACGACCGTAACCGGTCACCTTATTGAGCAGGAACAAAAAGCGCGGCAGCATTTGCTGAGTAAGGCCCGATTATCGTTAGAGAACCGGATCTGTCGGGCGCTGGGCATCTTGCTGAACGCGCGGATCATGAATTCCGAAGAGGCTTTATCCCATCTATCCGATGTTCGCTTAGGGTTGAATTTGGGAATTATAGATACGACTAATTTAAGGGCTTTAAATGAAATAATGGTTTTGATTCAGCCCGGGTATCTGCAAAAATTAGCCGGTCAAGAAATGAGTGCTTTTGACCGGGATGTCAAACGGGCCAATATTATCAGAGAAAAATTAAAGGCTAATAAATAGCCAGGGAGGTGTAAGGCATGTTTTCAAGATTTACCGAAAGAGCGCAAAAAGTATTGATTTTTTCCCAGGAAGAAGCGCAACAGCTTAAACACGAGGCTGTAGGCACAGAGCATCTCCTCTTGGGGTTGATCCGGGAAGGCGAAGGGGTATCAGCCCGCGTCTTTAATAACTTAGGGGTAAGTTTAGAAAAAGTCCGCGAGGAAGTTAACCGCCTGATTGGACCGGGACAGTCAGTGACCGAGGAAATAGGTCTAACCCCCAGGGCAAAAAGAGTATTGGAATTATCTGTTGATGAGGCCCGGCAGCAGGGGGCCGGGTACGTAGGCACAGAGCACCTGCTTTTAGGGTTGATTAGAGAAGGGGAAGGGATAGCGGCCCGGGTGCTGAACAGTTTAGGGGCAAATCTACAGCAGGTTCGGACGGAAATCCTTTCTTTACTCGGGCAGGGAACCGGGTTCAGCCATGGGGGGATGGCAACCGGCAGTGGGGCTGGCTCTAAAGAAGGCGCAACCC